>SLIW01000551.1 GCA_007135435.1 Natronomonas sp. | reverse complement strand
CGTCCGTCGGCCCGGTGGACCCGTCCTCGTCGGTGAGGGCGTCGTTCGACTCTCGCCACCCGTCGCGGGCGTCGGTGGCAATCGAGTGCTCGTGACCGGTCTTCGGGACGAGCACCTCGAGGGTCCCGTCGTCGGTCAGCGTCGCGTCCGCCTGGTCGGCCGTCACGTCGGCCCCCTCGGGTAGCTCCACCTCGCCGCCGAGCGCGAGGCCGCGGCCGGGGAAGCGCATCTCGTAGTCGTCGTGGAACTCCCGGAAGCGATCGACCGTGACGCTGAGCGTGCCCCCCTGCAGGCGGACCTGGACGTCGCTCGCGGTCGCGCCCGGGGCGTCGAAGACGGCCAGGTAGGCGTCGTCGTTCTCGAGGAGGTCGGCCGGCAACGGCTTCCGCTCCTGGATGCGGCTGGTCGCCCGGCCGATGCCGTCCAGGATCGCGCGACCGATGGACTCGCCGACCTCCCGGATCACGCCCGCACCTCCTTGAGGCCCGCGTCCTCCCGGCAGTACGGGCAGACGAACGACTCGACGCCCGTCCCGTCGGGCATCGAGTAGGTGTAGTGAAGCTGAAACATGTCCAGATCGCAGTCCTCCCTCGTGCAGACGACCTCGAGCGTCTTCGGCATGTGGATGCGTCTAGGGGCGTCGCGGTTATCAATTCCCCGGCGGTTCGGGGCTCGGCCGGCGACCGTGGCGCCTTCAAAGCCGCATCCGTTTTACCGGTCGACCTCCTCCCACCGCCTATGCATGACCCGGTGGACCTCGAGGTGACCATCGTCGACGGCTACGTCGACGAGCCGGCGCACTTCGGCGTCCCGCCGTACGTCTCGACGTACCCGCGGTTCGTGGCGGGTGCTGCCGTCGACGCCGGGGTCCCACCGGGGCAGGTCACCTACCACACCATCGACGAGCTCCGCGAGGAGCGCCGGAAGTGGGCGGACGTCGCCGACGCCGACCTGCTCGTCTACGTCGGCGGCATGACCGTCCCGGGGAAGTACGTCGGCGGCACCCCTGCCGAGCCGGACGAGGTGCGGGAGCTGGCCTGGAACGCCGACGGGACGAGCGTCATGGGCGGGCCCGTCCGCTTCGGCGTCGGCGAGGCCAACGAGGGCGCGACGGAGACCGAACGGCAGAACCTCGACTTCGACCACCTGGCGATGGCCGACGTCGAGGCGGCGGTCTACGACCTCGTCCACGGCGGGCTCGAGGGCTTCGACGACCGCTACCGGGACAACGACGAGCTCGACCGCTGGGCGTCGAGGGGCGCGTTCGTGGTCGAACAGCACCCCGACCACCCCGACTACCTCATCTGCGAGCTCGAGACCTCGCGGGGGTGTCCCTACCGGTGTTCGTTCTGCACCGAGCCGATGTACGGCGACCCCGCCTTCCGGACGCCGGCGTCGGTCGTCGCCGAGGTCGACCGGCTGGCCGACCGCGGCGTCCGGCACTTCCGGCTGGGCCGCCAGGCGGACATCCTGGCCTACGGCGGCGACGGGGAGGCGCCGAACCCCGACGCCCTGCGGGCGCTCTACGGCGGGATCCGCGAGGTGGTCCCCGACCTGAGGACGCTGCACCTCGACAACATGAACCCCGTGACCATCACGGAGTACCCCGAGCGCGCGCGTGAAGGGATCCGGATCATCGCGGAGCACAACACGCCCGGCGACACCGCCGCCTTCGGGCTCGAGTCCGCCGACCCCGTCGTCCAGGAGGCGAACGACCTGCTGGTGACCGCCGAGGAGTGCCTGGAGGCGGTCCGCGTCGTCAACGAGGAGGGCGGCTGGCGCCCCGGCGAGGCGCCCGGGTCGGGGCCCTCCGTCGATCCGGACGCCGACCGCCTGCCGAAGCTCCTCCCCGGGATCAACCTCGTCCACGGACTGAAGGGCGAGCGCCGGGAGACCTTCGAGCACAACAAGCAGTTCCTCGAGGACGTCTACGACGCGGGCCTGATGCTGCGGCGCATCAACATCCGACAGGTCATGGCCTTCGAGGGGACCGCCATGGCGGAGACGGGCGCCGAGATCGCCCACGATCACAAGAAGCTGTTCAAGAAGTACAAGCGCGAGGTCCGCGAGGAGGTCGACCGGCCGATGCTGCGGCGCGTGGCGCCGCCGGGAACCGTGCTGCCGGACGTCTACCTGGAGTACCACCAGGACGGCAGGACCTTCGGCCGCCAGCTCGGGACCTACGCCCTCCTGGTCGCGATCCCGGGCGAGCGCGAGCTCGGCCGGACCGTCGACGTCGCCATCACGGACTACGGCTTCCGGTCGGTGACCGGCGTGCCGTACCCGCTGGACGTCAACACCGCGTCCATGGATGAACTCCGGTCGCTGCCAGGGGTCGGCAGACAACGCGCCGGCAACATCGTCGTAGACCGCCCGCACGAGTCGCTCGACGGGCTCGCCGAGGACGTCGACCTCTCGCGATTCTGTGACGCCTGCGAGGGATGACCGCAGAGCGGCGAGGGATGACCGCAGAGCGACGAAGGATGACCGCAGAGCGGCGAGGGATGACCGCAGAGCGACGAAGGATGACCGCAGAGCGACGAAGGATGACCGCAGGACGACCGCAGGACGACCGCAGGGTGACGGAGGACGACCGCAGGGATCACTCCGCCGCGCGGAGGTCCTCGATGAACTCCTCGGCTCGCCGTTCGCCGTCGTCCATGAGGCTGTCGATGAACGCCGCGTCCCGGTCGAGCTTCGAGGGCATCGACAGCGTCCGCCCCAGCGGGAGCCGCCGGACGGTGATCCGCTCGAACCGGTCGTCGGGGAGGTAGCCCGCCTCGACCCACTCGTTGACCTGCTCCAGGAACCGCAGCTCCTGGTTCAACGAGAGGTTCCCCGACAGCTCGTTGCGCCGGTCGAGGATGTCCTCGATCGACCGGAACCGGCCCTCACGGGACTGCGGGTTGATCTGGACGACCCACAGCTCCTCGGGCTTCTCCGCCGGTGGCACGCGCGTCAGATCGTCTATCGGGGGGTTCTGCGAGAAGAGCCCGTCCCAGTGGAGGTCGCCGTCGATCTCGACCGCGGGGAAGAGCGTGGGGATGGCCGCCGACGCGAGGATGGCGTCGGCGGTGATCGCGTCATCGACGAACGTCTCGAACTCGCCGTCGTTGACGTCGACGGTCCCGACGACGAGCCGCGGGCGGTCCCGGTCGCCCGCCATCTCCCGACGACAGCCCCGGAGGTCGACGTGCGTCTCGATGACCCCTCGGAGTTCCTGCTGGGCCCACGACGCCGCCGGCAGGTCGTAGGGGCTGACCTCCGGGAGCGGGGCCCCCTGCGCGCCCAGCGTCGACCACCAGTTCGTCCACGCGTTGAGGAGGCGGTCGGCGGGCGTAGAGGCGGCGATCGACGACCAGACGGCGTCGACGGTCTGGCGGACGCCGTCCGTGCCGTCGACATAGAGCCCCTGCCAGGCGGCGACAGCGGAGACCGCGCCGCCGGAGGTGCCGCTGAGCCCGACGAGCTCGTAGGAGGGATCGGGGACGATCTCGGGCAGGAGCCCCTTCAGGACGCCCGCGGTGAACGCCGTGTGGCTCCCGCCGCCCTGGCAGGCGATCGCGACCTTCGTCGGCGAGCCGTGGTCCCCGCGCCGCGACGTGTCGGGTTCGCTCATACCGGTACATCGACAGCCGGCAGGTTAGTTCCCCGGGGCGCACCCCGTCGTGTTTCGGAGCACAGCGCGAGATTCGTCGGACAGGGACTCGGCCGCTACGTTTCACCCGAAACATCAACACAGGCAAATCCGAACGCAAACGGCGACATCGGGGCGAACTTACCGCTGCAATCCGTCGTGCACGTCGTTAACGAGTTGGCGGTCCGACCGCCAGACGACGGAGCCTCGCCTGACCGGTCACGCGACGAGACGCTGGAGCGTCCCCTGGAACGGCAGATCCCTGGACGAACGCCGGACGGACGCCGTAAGGACGCCGTATCTCACGGTACCTCGCCAATAGCTAATGGAGGCGTTAGCAAACCGCACGACGCGATGCACGAACCGAACCAGCGGACGGACGTCCCGCACCCGCTCGGTCGTCGAGCGGTCATGGGAACGCTCGCAGCCACCGCGGGGCTCGGGCTCCTCGGTGGCGCAGTTGCAGAGGAGCACGATCGAGACGAGGACGGGACCGACGACGAGGAGCCGGCCGACGACGGACCGGGCGCCGACGGCGTCCACCCGGTATTCGGCTTCTCGGGGGAGTCGGCGGACGTCGATCCACCCGTGGAGCCGGACCACGAGGTGTGGCTCCTCGAACGGGAACGGGAGGACGCGGACCTCCCCTTCCCGGAGTGGTACTTCGAGCCGGTCGGGCTATACGTCGAGCCGGGAGACACCGTCGAGTTCGACATGGTGTCGCACTTCCACACGGTCACCGCTTACCATCCCGACATGGGATACACCCAGCGGGTACCGGACGGCGTGGGCGCGATCTCCTCGCCGGTCCTCTGGGAGGGGTCGTACTTCCTGTACACGTTCGAGGAGCCCGGCGTGTACGACCTCATGTGTCTCCCGCACGAGTTCGCGGGGATGGTCATCCGCGTCGTCGTCGGCGAGGCGACCGGTCCGGGTGCCGAACCGGTCGACGACCCGCAGTACCTGGAGCAGTTTCCCCATCCCGCGGACCCCACACCGCCGGACTGGCTCGCCGCGACCGTCCTCCAGGACGACGCCATGGATCCCGAGAACATCATCGATCGGGAGATGGTCTTCTGGGACGAGGACCTCGACCCCGAGAGCAAGACCTTCCCGATGGAGCTGCTGATGCCGCCGATGGGCGGCGAGGCCCTCGTGGCGGTGCTCTCCGGTCGGGCGGAGGACGTCGAGACGGACGCCAGCGGGTGTGCCCACGTCACCCCGTCGAACGGGAGCCTCGCGTGGGACCTCGTCCTCGAGGACATCGCGGGCGTCACGCAGGCACACGTCCACGAGGGCGCACGCGGCGAGGACGGGCCGGTCGTGGCGCCGATGGTCGCCTACACCGAGGAGGTCGACGGGTCCGGGGAGGGCGAGCCCCAGGACGCGACGCCGGACGAACCGCTCATCGCGGCCGGGGTCATCGACGATGCCGAGATCGTCGAAGCCATCCTGGAAGATCCGTCGGGCTACTACGTCAACGTCCACACGACCGAGTACCCCGCCGGCGAGATCCGCGGACAGATCCGCGGCCGCGAACACGTCGACGACCTCCCGGAGGTGGAGCTCGACGAGGAACCCGACGAAGAGCCCGACGAGGGCGCGTGGGCGGACGTCGACGAGATCGTCCTCGAGGGTCGGACCGGCGGCTGGGAGGGCGTCGAGCCCGAGCCCATCGCGGGCGAGCAGAACCCCACGCTGGTCCTGACGGCGGGGCAGGAGTACACGCTGACGTGGACGAACGCCGACGGGCTGCCCCACAACGTCGCCATCTACGACGAGGACGGCGAGACAGTCGAGGACTACGTGACGGAATTCATGGACGAGGAGGGCGAGAGCCAGGACCTCGAGTTCGAGGCCACCGACGAGATGGCCGAGTACCTCTGCCAGACCCACCCGAACACGATGGTCGGCGCCATCGAGATCGTCGAAGACGGTGAAGCGGAGCCGGAGGAAGACGAACCCGATGACGAGGAGCCGGAGGAAGACGAACCCGAAGACGAGGAAACGGAGGAAGACGAACCCGAAGACGAGGAAACGGAGGAAGAAGAACCGGAGGACGCCGACGAGGACGATGCGTGACGCTCCGGCCTGCGACACCGCCGGGCCGGCCGCAGGCGGGGACCTGACGTGAGAACGACGGTCGCTGCGGCGTTCGGCGTCGCCGTCGTGATAGCGGTCGGACTCGTCGGTCTCGCGCTCGCGGGCGGTGCGGTCGCTGTCGACGGGGCGGCGGCCCAGGAGGCGACCTCGAACGACCACCCCTCCGTCGGTGACCGGACCGTAACCGTCGCGGGCGAGGGGACGGCCTCGGCGCCGCCCGACGAGGCGGTCGTCGCGGTCGCCGTCGTCGCCGAGGGCGACGACCCGACGGCCGTCGGCGACGACCTCCGCGAGGGGAGCGAGGCGCTTCGGTCGGCACTCGCCGACGCCGGCGTCGAGGACGACCGCGTCGAGACGACCGACTACTGGATCCGTGAGACCTGGCGCGAGCCGTCCGAGGACGAGCCCGACGGGCCCGCCTACCGCGGCGTCCACGCCTACCAGGTGACGCTCGACGACGTCGACCGTGCCGGACCGATCGTCGACGCCTCCGCCGAGGCAGGCGCCGAGGTCCGGTGGGTCGCCTTCACCCTCTCGGACGAGCGACGCGCCGACCTGCGGGACGAGGCGCTGACGGCCGCGATGGACGACGCCCGCCGGCAGGCGGAGACGCTCGCCGCAGCCGGCGACCTGCGGCTGGTCGGCGTGCGCACCGTGGACGCCGCCGATCGTCGCGGAGGGGTCGTCTTCGAGGACGACGCCGTCGAGGAGGTCGCCGCGACCGGGACCGTCATCGAGCCCGGGGACGTGACCGTCCGCTCGAGCGTTCGCGTGACCTACGACGCGGCACCCCGTGATCGGGAGGCCGACGACGCGTAGGCTCGGAAAGGCGGTCGGAATCGCGGTCGGAATCGCGGTGAATGGCCATCGCCACCCCTCCCCCGATCAGGTCGATGGTAGAACTCCCGTCGATATTCCGGTGGGGTGGCGAGCTGCGTCTTCACTCGCCCAGCGCTCGATCGACGACCTCGGGGAGCACCTCGCCGGCCTTGTCGTGGATCACGGCGACCGCACGGTCCTCGAGTCCGGTCTCCTCGAGGTTGACGATCACGAGGTCCGCCCCGTTCCGGAGCGCGAGTCGCGGGAGGGAAGCGGCCGGTTCGACGGTCAGTGACGACCCGACGACGAGCAGGCAGTCGCACCGGCGGACGGCGGCCTCCGCCGCAGACAGCACGTCGGGCGGGAGCCGCTCGCCGAAGGAGACCGTCGCGCGCTTGAGCAGGCCGTCGCAGTCGTCGCACGTGGGCGGGAGCGCCTCGCCGTCGAGTTTCGACTCCAGGGTCTCCAGCGGCAGGCGCTGGCCACACCCGAGACACTTCGCGGCGGTGCGGGTCCCGTGGAGCTCGTGGACCCGATCCGGATCCGTGCCGGCGGCCTGGTGGAGGCCGTCGACGTTCTGGGTCACGACGGCCGAGAGGCGCCCGGCACGCTCGAAGGTGGCGATGGCCTGGTGGGCCGGGTTCGGTTCGACGGCGTCCCAGTCCAGGTCGAGCGCATCGCGCGCCTCCAGTCTG
>SLIW01000301.1 GCA_007135435.1 Natronomonas sp. | reverse complement strand
CGTCGTCGGTCCCGTCGTCGGTCCCGTCGTCGGTCCCGTCGTCGGTCCCGTCGCCCGGGACGAGCCGGACGCCCGACTGCATCGAGACGCTCGCCCGCCTCGCCGGCGGCGCGTAGTCGTCGAGCTCAGCGGCGTACCGGCGCAGGGCCGCGATCACCGCCTCCTCGTCCTCGCTCCCCACGTCCAGGAACCGCGCCGCGGCGGTGTAGTTGACCACGTCCGCCCGGAGGGCGGTCTCCAGGAACGGGTGGTCCCGCACGGCCGCGCGGGTCTCGGCTGCGACGGTCATGGCCGTGGTCTCTCGCCGCGGGCTATTGCCGGTGTCGGTCCCGGCGGGAAACGGTTTTGTGGGTCGCTCTCACACGTACGTCCCGTCACCATGATGGACGTCCAGCTGACGGTCGACAAGCTCCTCGAGCGGGGGGTCGACCTGTTCCCCGACCGCGAGATCGTCACGAAGCGGCCCGACGGCTCGCTCCACCGCTACACGTACGCGGACCTCGACCGGCGCGTCAGGAAGCTCGCGAACGCCCTGGACAGCCTCGGGGTGGCCGAGGGCGAGCGGGTCGGGACGGTCGCGCTCAACAACTACCGGCACCTCGAGCTGTACTTCGGGCCGCCGAGCTCCGGGCGGTCGATCCACATGTGCAACATGCGGCTGCCCGACCGGCACTTCCAGCACACGATCAACGACGCCGAGGACCGGGTCCTGTTCGTCGACCCCGCGTTCGTGGAGAAGGTGGAGGCCAACGCCGACGCGCTGGAGACGGTCGAGCAGTACGTCGTCCTCGCCGACGCGGTCCCGGAGACGTCGCTCGAGCCGGTGGTCGCCTACGAGGACCTCCTCGCCGACGAGCCGGCGGACTACGAGTGGCCGGAGATCGACCAGGACGCCGAGTGCGGGATGTGCCACACCTCGGGGACGACGGGGCTCCCGAAGGGCGTCGCCTACTCCCACCGGGGGATCTACCTGCACAGCGTCATGAGCGGCCACGTCGACGCCAACGGGATCAGCCAGCGGGACGTCGTCCTGCCGGTGGTGCCGATGTTCCACGCGAACGGCTGGGGCATCCCCTACGCGGCGGCCCTGGTCGGCGCGAAGCAGGTCCTGCCGGGGGTCCACACCGATCCCGGCCCGATCGCCGAGCTGATCGACGCCGAGGAGGTGACGATGTCCGCCGCGGTACCGACGATCTGGCTGGAGATGGCCAACTACCTCGACGAGCACCCGGACGTCGACATCTCCAACATCGACCGCCTGACAGTCGGCGGGAGCGCGCCGCCGGAGTCCCTCATCCGGCGCTACGACGAGGAGTACGACGCGCCGATCCTCCAGGGGTGGGGCATGACCGAGATGTCGCCGCTCGGGACGCTCAGCGTCCTGCGGAAGGAGCTCGAGGCCGCCTCGCCGGACGAGCAGTACGCCTACCGGGCGATGGCGGGCATGCCGGTCCCGGGCGTCCAGACGCGCATCATCGACGAGGACGGCGCGGAGGTCCCCCGCGACGGCGAGACGATGGGCGAGCTGCAGGTGCGCGGCCCCTGGATCGTCGACCGCTACCACAACCGGCCGGAGGAGAACGAGGCGTCGTTCACCGACGACGGGTGGCTCCGGACCGGCGACGTGGCGACGATGGACGAGATGGGCTACGTCGACATCGTCGACCGCGACAAGGACGTCATCAAGTCCGGCGGCGAGTGGATCTCGTCGGTCGACCTCGAGAACGAGCTCATGGCCCACGAGGCGGTGGCCGAGGCGACGGTGATCGGCGTCGCCCACGAGAAGTGGCAGGAGCGGCCGATGGCCTGCGTCGTGCTCAAGGAGGGCCACGAGGCGACCGCCGCGGACCTCGAGGCCCACCTCGGCGAGACGTTCCCCAGCTGGTGGCTCCCCGACGAGTACGAGTTCCTCGAGGCGATCCCGCGGACCTCGACCGGCAAGTTCGACAAGATGCAGCTCCGGGACAGCTTCGACGACGTGACGCTGACCGAGGAGGGAACGTAGCGGTGCGGTACTGTGCGGCCTGAGCCGTGAACCGACACGCCCGTGAATCGACACGACCGGGGCGACCAATCGCCGGGTGATCGATCACCGCCCAACTAGCCCATGCCCAGCCGGCCGTATCCCGTGCTCCGGCCCTCCGAGCAGCGGTGGAGGACGCGACCGCGCGCGGTCGTCCCCTACCTCTTCGTGGCGACGGCGTACCTGGTCGTCGCGACGCTGGGGATCACGGCCGGCGCGGTGGGCCAGGGGTACGGCTACTGGTGGGCCGTCCGGGGGACCGCGCCGGGGGAGCCGGACGTGCTGGTGCCGTCGCTGCTCGGCCTGTGGGCGCTCGCGTCGCTCGCCGGCAGCGCGGTCGCCGGCGTCGTCATCCACGTCCGTGCGTCGCCCGAGCGCGAGCAGCGGTACGTCGTCGGCGGCGTCGTGCTCGCGCCATCGATAGCCGGGTTGCTCTGCGTGTTCCTGCTCGATCCGGTCGCTGCCGCCAGGCTGCTCCTCCTGGTCGCCGTCGTGGGGTACCTGGCCAGCGTTCTGACGATCCCGTGGTGGGGTTGACGGGGGGAAGAACGGGGGAAGAACGGGGGGAAGGGCGGAGGGAAAAGCGGCGGGGAGGTCGGTCGTGAACCGCTGGAGGTGGACGCAGGAGGTGGACGCAGGAGGTTGACACAGGAGGTGGACGCAGGAGGTTGACACAGGAGTGTCTCTCGAGCCCGCGCCGCCGATCGCGGTGAGATGATCCGCACTTCGGGAGATACCACGCTCCGGGGGAGGAACCCACGGTGCCGAGTGCAGCCCGATCCCGGCGAAGCCGAAGGCGATAAGGCCGCCGTGACGAACCCTCGGGTATGCAGGCGCTCGTCATCGTCGCACACGGGTCGCACCTGAACCCGGACGCGAGCGCGCCGACCTACGCGCACGCCGACACCGTCCGCGAGACCGGGGTCTTCGACGAGGTCGCGACCGCGTTCTGGAAGGAGGAGCCGTCGTTCCGCGAGGTGCTCCGGACCCTCGAGAGCGAGGAGGTCTACGTCGTCCCGCTGTTCGTCTCCGAGGGGTACTTCACCGAGGAGGTCATCCCCCGCGAGCTCCGCCTCGAGGGCTGGGATGTCGACGCGTGGGACTCCGACGGCACGAGCGCGACCCAGGCGACGTTCGCGGCCGCGGACGTCGACAAGACGGTCCACTACTGTGGCCCCGTCGGGACCCACGACGCGATGGCCGACGTCATCGTCCGGCGGGCGGAGTCGGTCACCGGCGACCCGGAGGTCGGCCCCGGGTTCGGGCTGGCGGTCGTCGGCCACGGCACCGAGCGCAACGAGCACTCCGCGAAGGCGATCGAGTACCACGCAGACCGGGTCCGCGAGCGCGGCCGCTTCGCGGAGGTCCGCGCGCTGTTCATGGACGAGGCGCCCGAGATCGACGACGTTACCGACCACTTCCAGAGCGACGATATCGTCGTCGTCCCCCTGTTCGTCGCCGACGGCTACCACACCCAGGAGGACATCCCCGAGGACGTGGGCCTCACCGACGACCACCGGGAGGGGTGGGAGACGCCGGCCACGGTCGACGGCCACCGGATCTGGTACGCCGGCGCCGTCGGGACGGAGCCCCTGCTCGCCGAGGTCGTCCTCGAACGGGCCGCCGACGCCGGTGCCGAGGTCGGCGACGCGCTCGAGGAGGTCCGGCGGCGGACCCGGGTGGCCGCGGGCGAACCCGCCCCGGGGCCCGCAGGGACGGGTGACTGACGTGGACGACGCACAACTGGAGGCGCTCGTCGCCGCCGCCGAGGAGGGTGTCGCCCTCGACGGCCTCATCGTCACCGATGAGGGCGGCGAGAACGGCGAGGGCGGCGAGGACCGCGAGGACGGGGAGGACGGCAAGGACGGCGAGGACCGCGAGGACGGCGTGGGGGACCGCTACACGTTCGCCACGGGCAGCGACACGCACGCGGGGCTCGACGAGGCCGGGCTCGGTCGCGTGGCCGCCCAGAACCCGTGGTACGTCTCCAACTGGTACTACTGGGAGGCGATCGAGCGGCCCCCGGCCGAGCGGGCCTTCCTCCGGTGGCTCGAGGACGCCGACGAGCGGGACGTCCCGGACCGCTACGAGGCCATGGCGGAAGGGAGACTGGCGGCGTCGTGGGGCCAGCTCCACGTGACGATCCGGCTGGGCGAACACGGCCACCGGGTCTACACCGTCCGCCACGCCGAGGACGCCGACCGCGAGCCGGAGGCCCTCGAGGTCCACACCGACCCCCGGGACGCCCGCGAGATCGCGACGTTCGACGACCGGGGTCGCTACCGGCCGCTCAAGACGGCGCCGACGCTGCCGACCGGCTGGGCGTTCGTCGACCTCGACGGCCGGGCGCTCGCCGAGACCGTGGGGTTCGTCTACCCGGCGACGGTCGCCAACTGGTACCGCGAGCGCCGGGGCGAGCTGGACGTGAGCCACTGGCGCGAGACGATGGCTCGCCAGACGGGCATCTACGGCGTCGTCGAGACGTGGGACCGCGGCGAGGGCCACGAGCACGTGAACTGGGTCGCGGAGGCCTGCTGTGTCGACTCGCAGTGCCTGAAACGCCGGGAGTGGGCGTACGACGAGGAGACGCCCCTGGAGGTCGACGGCGGCGACGGCGCGTTCCCCTGTCGGGAGCCCTGCTCGCTCGTGGTCTCGGCCGCCCGAACGTGGACGACGCTCGAGGGCGAGGAGCCCCGCACCTACGAGTTCGAGCTCACGCCGAGCGAGAAGGAGCAGCTCGAGGCGATCGTGGACGCGGTCGCCGACGGCCGGACCGACGACATCCGCGAGGCCGACTTCTCCGATGGGGCGAACCGCTACCGGGCGCGGTTCCTCCGTGCCAAGCGGTTCGACGACGAGGGGGACCTCTGTGGGGTGGCGACCGACGAATGGGACGGCGCGGAGGGTGCAGATGGAGCTGACGGCGCGGACGAAGCGGACGGCGCGGATGGCTGAGCCTGGGAGGTCTCGACGAAGAGCGTTCCGCATCGGGTGATCCTCCAGGACTCTCCACGAGGGTCCGGACCCCCTCGACGAGATCTGTTGCTGGAAGACAAATCGGAGAGCAACCTAGACGTCCACAGCGGAGTGGGCAGTGAAGCCCCGGTCCACCAGGCGCTGGCCTCCCGGCCCGAAGCACCGGCTACCCGAGGAGGTAGTAGGCCGCCACGGCGCAGGCCGCGCCGGCCACGACGGCGAACCCGCCGAGGAGCAGGTCCATCCCCTGGCCGGCGACCAGGGCGCCGATCGCGAGGATGATCGCGACGGCGCCGAGGACCGCCACCGGGAGCGCCCGGAGCATCGGCGAGGTGTCGTCGTCCCGTCCGCGGTCCGGCTGGGGCTGCGAGAGTTCCGGATCCACCTCCACGGGGCGCTTCTCCGCGGTCGCGTCGAAGGTCACGTCGACGAAGTGGGTCTCCCGGCCGTGGGCGGCGACGACCTTCAGCTTCCCGCGGACGGTCTCGGAGGGCCACTCCGAGGGGTCCCGGACCTGGACGTCGACCCGGCGGCGCTCGCCGCCCTCCACGTAGTGATTGGTCGCCTCGATACGGGCGACCTCCGAGAGCCGGTCGTCGAGGTTGAGGTAGACGTGGACCGCCTCGCCGTGGTTGTCGAACGCGACGGTGAACGGCCCACCCGCCTCGAACCGCTCGGGGACCTCCAGCGTCTGCAGCCCCTCGCGGTTGAGATCGACCTCGAGCGTGTCCGTCACGGCCGACCCGTCGCGGGCCCGTGATAAAAATGCTACTGCTCGACCGTCCTCGGCCGGGGGCGACTGCTCGCCAGGGTGATCCTCGACCGGATCCAGATTGGCGTGGAAGCCCCGTGCGTCCCGCCACGAGAAGGACCCACCGCTCCGCCCCGTCGACGCACCAGGACCGTCCATGCCGCCCGAACTGAAAAGGATTAACCACCTCGGGGGAGAAGCCCCAGCAAGGATGAGCAAGGACGTCAAGCCGACGCGGAAGAACCTCATGGCGATCGAGGACCGCATCGAGCTCTCCGAGCGGGGCCACGACACGCTCGAGAAGAAGCGCGACGGCCTCATCATGGAGTTCATGGACATCCTCGACCAGTCCCAGGACGTCCGCGCCGACCTGGAGGCGAACTACGAGCGGGCCCAGCGGAACATCAACATGGCGCGGGCGATGGAGGGCGACGTGGCGGTCCGGGGCGCCGCGGCCGCGCTCAAGGAGCACCCCGAGATCACGAGCCAGTCGAAGAACATCATGGGCGTGGTCGTCCCGCAGATCGAGTCGACGAAGGTGAAGAAGTCCCTCGACCAGCGCGGCTACGGCCTCGTCGGGACCTCCGCGCGCATCGACGAGGCGGCCGACGCCTACGAGGAGCTCCTCGAGACGGTCATCCTCGCCGCGGAGGTCGAGACCGCGATGAAGAAGATGCTCGAGGAGATCGAGAAGACGAAGCGCCGGGTGAACGCCCTCGAGTTCAAGCTCCTGCCCGAGCTCTACGAGGGCCAGGACTACATCGAACAGAAGCTCGAGGAGCAGGAACGCGAGGAGATCTTCCGGATGAAGAAGATCAAGGCGAAGAAGGAACGCGAGGAGGCCGAGGAGCGCAAGGCCGCCGGCGAGGCCGACGAGCGGCCGACCGAAGGCGAACCGATCCCGAGCGACGACTGAGGCACTGTCGAACCTTCGCTATCAGGACCGATCACCCATCTCGATTCTTCGATGGCTTCTTGCTCCTCGATACGTTCACCGACGTCATTCGGTCGATCTCCATCGATACGGTCCCTCATCCGAGTAGATACTTCTCGGACGATTTCTTCCTCCTTCTGAGTCGGGTGCTTCCATGCCCCTCTCCCGGTGTCTATTCACCCTTGAACCAGCCGACACCGGTGCTGGTATCGGAAGGTCGCGCCACCTCCTCTCACGAGCAATCCCAGCCGAGTCACACGGCTGGTCACGGGACCGAGTCTGTCATCGTCACCTCGTCCAGCGCTTCGAACACACGATCCTCGATCGAGGCCTCGTCCTCGGCGCGTCGATTCACCGCTGCGCCGACGGTCAGGCCCGTGGCGTGTCGACCCGCCATGGCGAACGCTCCATGGACGCCACCGAACAGCCTCCTGTCGGAGGTCTCCTCGTCCGGGAGATCGACGTCGAGCGGGATCTCGTCGGCGAGCAGGGCGACCCCCCGTGGCCGGGCCGTGTGGCCTGCGGCGGGGAGGACATGGGCGTACAGGCGGCCCCCGTCCGTACACGGCACCGTGTCGTCCTCGTCGAGCGTCAGCGCGTTCGGGCACACGGCTCG
>SLIW01000221.1 GCA_007135435.1 Natronomonas sp. | reverse complement strand
CGATGGTGTCGGTGGTGACGCCGGCGTCGAGGGGTTCGTGGGTCGGCCCGGTCGCCACGTCGGCGTCAGCGAGGGTCTCGATCACCGCGTCGAGCCATCCCCGCTCGACCACCATCGTGGGGTTGACCAGCGCGACCGCGTCGTTCCGGACGCGGTCGAGCCCCGCGTTCCGGGCGACGTTGACGTTGCGGTCGTCGATCTCGACGAGGACGGCGACGTCGTCTCGCTCGCGGACCATCCCGGTGGTGCCGTCGGTCGACGGCCCGTTGACGACGACGACCTCGTCCGGTGCCTCGGCCGCCAGTGCGTCGAGACAGGACCGGAGCTCGTCCCGGTCGTTCAACGTCGGGACCACCACCGACACGTCCATAGGTCCGGATTTCGCGGCCGAGAATAAAAGTGCCGCGCTCCGAGGCGCTCCCCGACGCAGTGGATGGCCGGCTCGACCACCTGGCGTGCCCGCGTGGTAGCCGACCCACAGCACGATCACGAACCCACAGCACGATCACGAACCCACAGCACGATCACGAACTCCCAGCACGATCACGATGCGTTCGGTCGTTACCCATGATCGCGACATGGTCCCTCCCCCAAAGCTGTGTGGATCCTCGGTGCTGCAGGCAATCTAACCGGGTTCCTTCGGGCCGTCCAACCGGGACCGACTCGTCCACCATTGCACGCCGAAATTGACGACGTGGCGAGCCACGGTCGTGACTCCGGCGGCGAGGGTCGCCAATCACCGGAGCGGCACCCTCAGTCGCGGACTCGTGTGTCCCAGTAGGAGACGGTCGCGAGCCGCTGGCCGACCGGCGTCCGGCCCAGGGAGGTGTCCGCCGATCGGAACGGGCGGGCGACCCACCCCGGGATCGCCCGGTAGAAGCCGTAGGGCAGGACGAAGTCGTGGGCGGCGTCGACGAGCTCGAGGCCGGCGCCGACGACCAGCTCGCGGGCCTCTCGGCGGGAGTACAGCCGCGAGCCCATCGGGAGCGCCCAGTTGTAGATCGAGCGGGCGGAGTAGCGGTTGAACGTGTCGAAGAACACCTGCTCCCGGGAGACGCGGCGCATCTCGGCGATGAACGCCTCCGGGTCGGGCGCGAGGTGGAAGAAGCGCATCGCGAAGACCGAATCGAAGTGGTCGTCCGGGAAGGGCAACCGGCCGGCGTCGGCCTGCATGAACTCGAGGGTGGCCTCGACGCCGGCGGCGTGTGCCTTCGCGCGCCCCTGTTCGAGCATCGCCTCGGAGATGTCCATCCCGACGACGTCGGCACCCTGTTCGGCGAGCAGGACCGTGAACCGACCGGTGCCGCAGGCCACCTCGAGCACGCGCCGATCCTCGAGC
Organism: Natronomonas sp.; assembly: GCA_007135435.1. GTDB lineage: Archaea > Halobacteriota > Halobacteria > Halobacteriales > Haloarculaceae > Natronomonas. The sequence goes on along the minus strand of SLIW01000221.1, from coordinate 6,017 downwards.
GGCGCGAGGGCGTCGAGGACCGCCGCCTTCTCGCGCCGATCGATGAAGCGGCCGCCCTGCGAGAAGCGCTTGTCGTCGTAGGCCTCGGCGACGTCGTGCTCCTGGTACCACTCCTGTCCCTTCACGCTAGTCGAATCGTCCCGCCCCGTGGTTAAAAGGATGCTGGATACAGAGGATACGGGCCCGTCCGGGCTCCGATAGTCGGTGGTCGACGTGCGGTGTTCGGCGGTCGGAGTTCGACGGTGGGTGCCCGATGGTCGGGGCCCGGAGGGCGAGACCGCTACGCGATGTTCTTGCTGACGTCGATGCTCACGTCCTCGCCGAGGTCGAGCTTGATGACCTCCTCGACGAGCTCCGTCGAGCGGAACTTCGGCACCGTGAGGTGGTTCTCGGTACGCTGGCCGTTGACGACGAACTCGAGTTCCCACACCAGGTCGGCGACCGTCAGGGTGACCTCTCGCAGGTCCGGCGGGGTGTCCTGGACCGTGCTGTGGAGGATCGCGATGGTGCCCGTCTCCATGAGGTACTCCTTCAGCCCGTTGAGGAGGTGCACGTACTGGCTCTCCCGGGGGGCCGTCTCGAGCGGGTTCGTCGTGTCCACGATGACGTGGCGGTCGTCCTCCAGGTCCTGGAGCGCGCTGTGCATGTTCTTGATCGGGCGTTCGACGCCGACGTGCTCGACGCAGATGTCGCTCCGCCAGAGCAGGTCGCTGAACTCGTCGTTGACGGCTGCCTCCGACCGATACGTCGACACGTACAACCACTTGTGGTCCTCCATGAACCGGTAGAACAGCGGGTTGTACTGGCTGGCGGGCGGCGACTCGAGGCACGCGAGCACGCCCCGCGGAATCCCGCCGCCGAGCAGTCGGTCGAGCTCCCTGAGTCCGGTAGAAATCGGTTGCATCTCCATCCCCCTGATAGCCGGAAGACACCGGGCACGGATAAAGGGGTGCGGGGCTTTTCGGGACGTGATAATCGGCCCGTCTCCCCGTCCGGCGACCGATCCCCACCTTCGTCCCGACGATCTTCGCCCCACCTTCGTCCCGTCGATCTTCGCCCCACCTTCGTCCCGACGATCTTTCAGCCAGGACGGGCCGTGCCTCTGGGAATGCGGTCGAATAGTACCAAATTATCGATAGATAGGCTGACGACCGTAGCTGTGTCCGCCCGACGTATCGGTTCACGCAACTTTGACCGCGAATCTTGCCGGGCGGACACGTATTGGCGCTCTGAGTATAAGGGGTGATAATACACACTTATGTATTGGTATTGTTTTGACACACATATAGGGAAGTTTTACGAGGAGGCTTCGACGAGGTTCCGGTATGAGCACCACGACGGAGGACCGCGCTCGCCGGACCGACTCCCCACTATCTGATCCTGACTTCCGCGAACGGCTCCGCGAGCTCCCGCCGAGCGCGAAGCTGGTGGCGAAGGTGCTCGAGGACGCCTCGCCGCTCTCACAGGGCCAGCTTGCCGAAGAGTCGCTCCTGCCCGACCGCACCGTCCGGTACGCGCTGAACCGCCTCGAGGACGCCGACCTCGTCGGCTCGCGGTACTCCTTCCACGACGCCCGCAAGCAGGTCTACTTCCTCGTCAACTGATCCGCGCCGATCCCGAGGTCTGCCCGGCGTTTCCTCGGCGCCACCCACTGGCACGGACCGTTGTACCTATTTTCGACCGGGCCATCGACGAGTGGACGGCGGCGCGATCTGTCTACTCGTCCGAGTCCCCTGACCCGGATCCCTCGGTTGTCTGCTCGACGGAGAACCCGAGGCTGCGTTCGGTGCCGTCGCGGTCGACGAGGTGGACCGTTCCCTCGGTCGGCGCCTCACCGCCGACGGACGCCCGGACGAACCGGGCCACCGTCATCTCCTGTTGTGGACAGTCCTCGTCGGTCGCCGATCCGTCCCTGATCGCCGCCTCGACGCGTACGCCACCGTCCTCGAGGGCCACGTCGTCGAGCTCTAACGAGTGACACGGTGTGGGGACACCGGCTTCCAGCGCGATGACGGCCGCCTCGTCGAAGGAGGTCCCGTCGAGGAACGCGACGGCGGACTCGTCGTCCTCGAGGCGCCGTCTCTCGAGCCACCTCGTGGCGTCGTCGTTGTCGACCAGCAGTACGACGGCGGTCTCGGTCGGGCCAGCCGACCACATCACCGACTCCGTGTCGTACGACAGGTCCGCGTTCCCGGTCCCGTCGTCGTCGCTGTCATCCTCTTCCCCATCGCCGTCAGTGGCCCCGTCGTCGTCAGGGTCGCCCGGCGCCGCATCGAGACACCCGGCGATCGCCAGGCTCCCTGCGGCGGCGATGCCGGCGAACCCGCCGAGCACGTCGCGCCGTTGCCACGGGAGGTCCCCACGAATGCCGGTTCGACCACCGTGTCGTGTCATCATCCGTGACGACACCCCCTACCCCGAAACCGGTTGCGATAGGTCAAACGCCCGTTTCATCGGCGACTGGCCGGTTCATCGAACAGTTCTAAACCGCGCGCGTCCGTGGTCCGGGTATGGACGTCGAGCGCGTGCCCGTGGAGGTCCGGACCCGGGCCCCGACCGGTCGGACCGCCTGCTACGTCGTCGGCTCCGAGGAGGCCCTGCTGGTCGACCCGGCGGCGGAGGACGACCGGATCGCGTCGACGCTCGACCGGGTCGCCCACGTCGCCGTCACCCACCACCACTCCGACCACGTCGGCGCGGTCGCCGCGTACGCCCGTCGCGCCGACGCGACCGTCTGGTGTCGCGCCGGCCGGGCCGAAGCCTTCGAGTCCGTGACCGGGGTCGCCGCCGACCGGCACTTCCGGGAGGGGACCGCCATCGAGACCGGCGACGGGGCCGTGATCGTCCGGGAGACCCCCGGCCACGCCCGCGAGCACGTCGCCTTCGAGACCCCCACCGGACTGATCGCCGGCGACCTCGCGGTCGCGACCGGGAGCGTCGTGGTCGGTCCTCCCGACGGCGACATGCGCGCCTACCTCACCTCGCTGCGTCGCGTGTGGGCGATGGACCCCGAGCGCCTCTACCCGGCCCACGGGCCGGTGATCGCGGACGTCCGGGCCACCTGCGAGCGCCTCATCGACCATCGCCTGCAGCGGGAGCGGCGCGTCCTCGTGGCGGTCCACGGCGGGGCCCGTACGGTCGAGGAGCTCCTGGAGGTGGCGTACGACAAGGACCTGACGGGCGTGGAGGACCTCGCGGGCGCGACCGTCCGTGCCCACCTCGCGAAGCTCGATCACGAGGGTCGCGTCGACTGGGACGGCGCGACCGCGAGGCCTCCCGTGGTCGTGGACTGAAGGGGATTATCGGAGCCAACCGGGAGTTTCGGAGCCCATCTCCCGATGCTGTGTCCTGATTCCTTCGGAGAAAAGTATGAACTCCGACGATAATTCCTACGAGAGGTGGGGCGGTCGGTCATACGGACGGTTACACCGCTGTTCGAGACCGGGAGTCGAGCCCCGGGTTTCGGCAGCTAGCTCGAGTGACGCCGCTTCACGGCCGGAACGGAATGGTACCCGTCCGTATCAGGGGACGACGACGAGCTTCCCGAGGAAGCTGTCCTCCATGACCGCCCGCTGGGCCTCGGGCGCCTCCTCGAGGTCGTAGGTCCGCGCCACCTCGATCGAGATATCGCCGGCGTCCATCAGGTGGGCGACACCTCCGAGCGGGACCCGGAGGCCCGGGGTGTTGAACATGCTCATGAACTTGTACCCGACGTCCTTCGAGCGGGCGACCCCGTCGTTCGAGAAGCCCGGGTCCGGCTCGTTCTCGCCGATGCCGACGACGGTGGCGTCCGGCGCCGCGACGTCGGCGTCGAACTGCAGGTAGTCGTCGAGTCGGTGGTCGAGGACCGCGTCCACGCCTCCGTTCGACGCCTCCAGGACCGCGTCGGCGAGGTCGTCACGCCCGTAGTCGAGGACGACGTCCGCCCCGAGGTCGCGGACGGCGTCGTGGTACTCCGGGGCGGCGGTGGTGATCACGCGGGCGCCGACGGAGGCGCCGAGCTGGACGGCGGCGTGTCCGACTCCTCCCGAGCCGCCGTGGACGAGACACCACTCCGCGGGGTCGAGGCCGGCGTGGTCGACGAGCGCCCGCCAGGACGTGCAGGCGGCGACGCCCGCCCCTCCCGCCTCGGTCGCGTCGACCCCTTCCGGGAGGTGGACCAGCCGGTCCTCGGGGACCGTCGCGAACTCGGCGTAGGCGCCCTGGGCCGCGCCCCCGCCGATGCCTGTCCCGTAGACCCTGTCGCCCTCGTCGAACCCCTCGACGAACTCGCCCACCTCGGCGACGGTCCCCGCGACGTCGACCCCGGGGGTGAACGGGAGTCCCACGGGCTCGTAGGAGCCGTCCCGGAAGTAGGTGTCCACGGGGTTGACCCCCGCTGCCTCGACCTCCACCAGTAGCTCGTGGCCGCCCGGTTCGGGTCGGTCGACCTCCTCGACGCTCAGTACCTCCGGTCCGCCGTGTTCGGAGAGGCGTACGGCTTTCATGACGGGTGATATCTCGCAGCGAGCCGGCATAAGGGTGTGTGCTCGGAGATTCCGATATGGGGCCCCTCGGTACGGGGGTACGGTTGGCTCGTCGCGAGAGATAGGGGCTCCGCCTGACCGTATTCGGAGGGATACCCTGCCGGATGCTCGGGGTCGAAGACTGACCGAGGTCGTCGACCGTGACCGAGTTCGTCGACCGTGACCGAGACGACTCGATACGGGTCGATCACCCCTCGCGTCGCCAGTGTTCGTCGATGCGCTCTTCGAGTGCGGCCAATACGGTCGAACAGACGTCGAGTGGATGGGTGCTCTCCAGATCGAGACTCTCGACGCTCTCACAGTCGGGTGGGCAATGGAAGTGGAGTCTGTCCGCGTGTGGATTCGGGTGACGGTCCCACCGACACTCCCAGTGTTCGCCGCCTGTCTCCTCCCGGTAGTGAATGGAGAAGTCGTCGCCGACGAACCACCGAACGTCCAGGATGGCCCGGGTGGTCGGTGGCGGGTATCGGTCTGTCTCCAGTCGAGCACGGAGCACCCGGGGCTCGATGTCGTCGGGATCGAACACGGTCGACTCCACGAGATCGTCCCCGGCCAGCCGACGGTCGAGGAGCCGTAACGTGTACCGGTCGGGCGGTCCAACTGCCTCGGAGCCCGGCTCCGATGGCGACATCAGGCGGGGAGGAGCCGTCCGTCGTTCAGCGCCATCTGCCGAGCGAGCTCGTACAGTCGCACCTGGTGATCGATCATCCGCCACTCGCTGACCGCCACCATCCGTTCGTGGACGGCCTCGTGATCATCCACCTCCAGCACCGAGACCGACGTCGGGTCCTCGGTCTCGAACCGATCTTCGAACGCGGCCCTCCTGGCCTCCAGCTCGGCGACCCGGTCGAGGATCTCGTCGACCGAGAGCTCCCAGGCGATACGGCGCGCCTCCTGCCACTCCAGGTAGCCGTCGTCGCGTTCGTACCGGGCCGGTCGGGCATCCCTGTGCGCCCGGACCACGCCGATCGCCGCGAGGCGATCGAGGTGTTTCTTCGCCGCGTTCGGCGAACACGCCGCGATCTCCGCGATGTCCGCGTACCTCGTCGGCTCCGTCACGCCGAGGACGGCGTCGTAGACGCGGTCGAACGTGTCCGTACCCTCTCGCCATCGGCTACGGACCGCCTCGACGGCGTCCCCCGACGGACTCGGTTCGAACGCTGTCATGGGAAGCAGTACGCCGTTCTACCATATATACATTTGTCTACGCAAATATTTGCTACTCGAGCGGTCGACCCCCGCCCTACTCACCGCCCGAGTGCCGCGTCGATCGCGGTTTCGAGGTCGTCCCGGAGGTCGTCTATGTGTTCGATGCCGACGCTGACCCGGACGAGGCCGTCGGTGAGCCCCGCCTCCAGTCGCTCCTCGCGGGGGATCGAGGCGTGGGTCATCGCCGCGGGCTGCTCGATGAGGCTCTCGACGCCGCCGAGGCTCTCCGCGAGGGCGAACACCTCGGTCGCGGTGACGAGCTCGCTCGCCTCCTCGAGGGTG
>SLIW01000498.1 GCA_007135435.1 Natronomonas sp. | reverse complement strand
GTCGACCCTGCCTCGCCCTTCGAGTCCGCCGAAGGAGCAAGCTCCTTCGAGCCCACGCTCGCTTCGCTCGCGAGGACGCCAGGAACCGCACCGCCACACACCGCAGCCACACACCTCCCCAGCCGACTGCGCTCCTCGGTCGCTCACTTCGTTCGCTCCCTGCGGTGCTCATCCCTCGCGCGTAGAACTGCCGCCTGCCCCTCGCTATCGCTCGGGGACGGGCGGCGAGCACGCGCCCTGCTGAACGGACGATCCCCTGGTGGAATGAAAGGGCGAGGAGCACGGAGCGGGTCGCGCGACCGCTGCGAGACTTCGAGCGAAGCGAGAAGTCTCGGTCTGTGCGAACGGCGACTGCGAGGCGACGAAGTCGCCTCGATGGTGAGCGGTGAACGGAGTGAACCGCGAACCGGACGGAGCCGTGAGCAAGCGCGCCGAGGGCTTTCAGGGCGTCTTCGTATGGTTGCCCGCGAGAAGTCGTCGACTCGTCGGAGGGCGATGGTCACCCGCCACGATTCCCTCGACGGCCTCGGCTAGTCACTCCTCGAGGTCCGCCGAGGGGTCCGGTTCGGGCTCGGTGACGAACTCGAGGAGGTCGTCGTCGGAGACTTCCATCCCCTGCCGGCGGAAGAACGAGGCGACGTTGTAGCAGTCCCGCTCGAGGAACTCCCGGCTGTTGGGGTGGTGGACGGTGACGGCCTGACCCAGATCGAGGATGCAGAGCTCACCCTCGTGGACGACCACGTTGTACTCCGAGAGGTCGCCGTGGATCAGGCCCGCGCGGTAGAGCCGTCGCATGTACTCGCGGACCACCTCGAAGGCGGTCTCCGGGTTCTCGACGTGGACCTCGTTGAGCCGCCTGGCGCGGTCGTCCTCCCCACCGAGGTACTCCATCACGAGGACGTTCCGCTCGACGGCGATGGGTGTCGGCACCCTGATGCCGGCCTTCCGGGCCCGTTCGAGGTTGGCGTACTCCTTCTTCGTCCAGGCGACGACGACCTTCTTCTTGTCGGCGCCGATGCCCTCGAACCGCGGGTCGCCGTCGAGGTACTCCCGCATCTGCCGGAAGTCGGAGGCGCTGATCCGGTAGACCTTCACCGCCACCTCGCCGTCGGGGCCGAGCGCGGTGTAGACGTTCGCCTCCTTGCCCGTCGAGATGGGGCCGCCGAAGGCGTCGATGTAGCCGTCCTGGACCAGCTTGTAGAGCGCGCCCAGCGTCGCGTCGTCGAACACCGACGCCTCGACCTTGAACTGCTCGGTGTCCTTGATCCGCTTGCGGAACTCGAGGAACTCCCGGTCCTGCTTGCGGGCGATCCGGTCGGCCTCCGTGTCGGCGACGTCGATCTCCTCCCACTGGTCGCCGGGGACGTCGTCCTCCTCGACCTCCAGGAGGCCGTACTCCTCTGTCATTGGACGAAGCTACCGTCGCCTGCCTGAAAGCGTCACCGGTCCTCCGGGACGCCGATCGGAGACTCGACCCGCCTATCGCTCGTCGATCGGCGTGACCGTCCGATCCTCCGGGCCGACGTATCGGCCCCGCGGGCGGATGAGGCGGTTGTCCTCGTACTGCTCGAGGACGTGGGCGATCCAGCCGCTGAGCCGCGAGATGGCGAAGATGGGGGTGTAGACGTCCACGGGGATGCCCATCTGGTAGTACGTCGACGCGGAGTAGAAGTCGACGTTCGGCGCCAGGCCCTTCTCCTCCATGAGGTGCTCCTCGATGGTCTTCGAGTACTCGTACCACTTCATCTCGCCCGCCTCGCCGAGCGCGCGCGACTTCTCGGAGAGGATCTTCGCGCGGGGATCCTTGACGTTGTAGACGCGGTGGCCGAACCCGGGGACGCGCCGCCCGCGCTCGAGGGCGTCCGCGACCCACTGGAGCGGGTCCTTGCTCGAGTCGTCGACCTCCTGGAGCATCTCCATGACGTCCTGGTTGGCGCCGCCGTGGAGGCTCCCCGAGAGCGTGCCGATGGCGGAGGTGACGGCCGCGTGCAGGTCCGCGAGGGTGGAGGCGGTGACCATCGCCGAGAACGTCGAGGCGTTCAGGCCGTGGTCGGCGTGGAGGACGAGCGCCTGGTCGAACGTCTCCGCGAGGACGTCGTCGGGCTCCTCGCCGTTGAGCATGTAGAGGAAGTTGGTGGCGTGCTCGAGGTCCGACCGGGGCTCGACGGGGTCGTCGCCGTTGCGGATCCGGTCGAACGCCGCCAGCGCGGTCGGTGCCTTGGCGGTGATGCGGCGGCCCTTCCGGAGGTTCGCTTCCTCGTCGGTCGGGTCCGCGTCCGCGTCGGGGTCGTGTGCCGACAGCGACGAGACGACGGTCCGGAGCGCGGCCATCGGGTCCTCGTCCGCCTCGGCGAGCTCGCGGACGAGCCGGTGGACATCGTCGTCGAGGTGGCGCTCCTCGACCATGGCCGACCGGAGGCGCTCGAGCTCGTCGGCGTCGGGGAGGTCGCCCTCCCAGAGCAAGTAGACAACCTCCTCGAAGCTGGCGTTCCGCGCGAGATCGTCGATCTCGTAGCCGCGGTAGACGAGTGTGCCCTGGTCGCCGTCGATGTAACTCAGGGACGACTCGGCGACAAGGACGCCCTCCAGCCCTCTTTTGAGCTCCTCGGACATGTGCTAGCGGTTGATACGCCCGGGAGAAAAGGGTTTACCTTTCGTGGCCCGCCTGGGCGTTCGTTCGGACGGGCCCGGCGTTCGTTCCGTCGCGGCTGGACTGGCCCCGGTGACGGTAATCCGGGCGGGTATCAGTAGGTCTAAGAACGACCGCGCGACGTGTGGTAGTAATGGCGACCCTCGGGACGGCGAGTGCGGGCCCCGGTGAGATCGACACGGGGCGGCTGTCGGTCGGCGAGGCCCGCGACGGCTCCGAGGTTGGCCTCCCCGTCGCGGTCATCAACGGCGAGCGCGACGGGAGGACGCTCTACATCCAGGCCGTCTCCGACGGGGACGAGCTCAACGGGCTCGGCGTGATCCAGCGGCTCGTCCCGCAGCTCGACCCCGCCGAGCTCGCCGGCGAGGTCCACGTCGTCGGCATCGTCAACTACTACGGCTTCCAGGTGGGCGAACACCGCAACCCCGTCGACGACACCAAGCTCAACAGGGCCTACCCTGGCGACGTCGACGGCACCTCCTCGGAGCGGATCGCCGCTGCGACGTTCGAGGCCGCCACCAGCGCGGATCTCATCCTCGACCTCCACCAGGGGTCGACCTCCTGTATGATCGACGAGACGCGGGTCCGGTGCGGCCAGCGCCACCGGCTCCACCGCGACTGCCTGGAGCTGGCGAAGGTGTTCGACTGCGGCTACATCCTCGACCAGAAGGGTCCGGACGGCCAGCTGGCCCGGGCCGCACCGGACGAGGGCATCCCGACCATCGACCCCGAGCTCGGCGGCTCGGTCGGCTGGGACGAGTCCTCCATCCAGACGGGGCTGAAGGGCGTCTTCAACGTCCTCTACCACTACGACTTCCTCGAGGGGGACGTCGAACCCCGCGAGCAGACCAGGGCGAGCAGTTTCGAACAGTACGGCTCGCCAGCCGGGGGCCTCGTCAGGTACGCCTGCGAGTTGGGAGACGAGGTCCAGCGGGGCGACACGCTGTTCGAGGTCACCGACCCCTTCGGCACCGCCAAGGCGGAGGTCACCGCGGACGCCGACGGGATCCTCTGGCGGCACCGTCGCCTGCCGCAGGTCGCCACCGGCGAGTACGTCTGCTCGATCGGGACCGATATCGACGACTATTGAGCACGACCCAACGACGATACGCCGCTTCGCTCGGCTCACGACTACCTGCACGGGCAACTCGGCCGCCGGAGACCACGAACGTCACGTCGATCGGAACCACCGGTTGGCCGTGTCCCGAACACCACTGCATGGACGTGTCCCGAGTCGACCCACGCGCCCGTCCGCCTGTCCGCCCGTCCGACTATCCGCCCACCCGCGTGCGACCTGAGGGTATAAGTACCAAAGCGCGGCCAGACCCCCCGATGCAGTAGTGACACATCGGCGGTCGGCCGAGGCGCTCGCGCGGAACGCCGCCGTCGAGCTCGAGGTTCCCGGGAACGGTCCCCCGGGAGCCACCACTGTTCCGCCTGCCCGCCCCTGCCCATCCCACCGAAACCGACAGGGAGCCCCCGTCCGACGAAACGGTATGGCCCTGCGCTGTCCGGACTGTGGCCGGGAGTACGCCGACCGCTGGCGCTGTGAGTGCGGCGAGCCGCTCCAGTTCGCCACCCAGCCGCTCCCGGACGCAGACCATCCCCGCGAGGCGCCTCTCGACCCGCGGGAGGGGCTGTGGACCTTCGACGCGTTCCTGCCGGTCGAGCGGCACGTCAGCCTCGGGGAGGGGTACACCCCGCTGGTCGAGGCATCGGCGTGGGACGCCGCGTTCAAGCTCGAGTACGTCTTCCCGACGGGCTCGTTCAAGGATCGCGGCGCCACGACGACGCTGTCGCGGGCGGTCGACGTCGGCGCCGAACGGGTCCTCGAGGACTCGTCGGGGAACGCCGGCGCCGCCATCGCCACCTACGCCGCCCGGGCCGGCATCCCGGCGGAGATCTACGTTCCCGCCGACGCGAAGCCGTCGAAGCTGTCGGCAATCCGCGCCGCGGGCGCCGACGTCGTCCGCGTCGACGGGACCCGCCAGGACGTCACCGACGCCTGCGTCGCGGCGGTCCGCGACGGCGCCGGGTGGTACGCCAGCCACGCGTGGAACCCGGCGTTCGTCGCCGGAACCGCGACGGTGGCCTACGAACTCGCCCACCAGCGCGAGTGGGCCGTCCCCGAGGCGGTCGTCCTGCCGGTCGGTCACGGGACGCTGTTCCTCGGCGCCTATCGGGGCTTCACCGCCCTCCGCGAGGCCGGCTGGATCGACCGCGTCCCGCGGCTGCTCGCGGCGCAGGCCGCGGGCTCGGCCCCGCTCGTCGCCGCGCTCCACGGCGACGAGGCGGCCACCGGCGACAACGACACGGCCGACGGCATCCAGATCCGCGAGCCACCCCAGCTGCCGCACCTCCTGGACGCCATCGAGCGGACGGGCGGCGACGCGATCGCGCTCCCCGGGGAGGCGGTCACCGACGCGTGCCGCCGGCTCCACCGCGACGGGTTTTACGTCGAACCCACGGCGGCGGTCGCACCGGCGGCCCTGCGCGCCTACCGAGAGCGGTCGGTCCTCGACCCCGGCGACGACGTGGTCGTCCCACTCACGGGCAGTGGACTGAAGGAATGACGGTTCGAAGGCGACCGGTTGTCGTTTCACTGGATCCCGACGACGGGACCTCGACGATGGGAGCCCTACGACGAGACCTCGAGGGTGGGGCGCCGTGGACGGGACCTCGACGATGGGTCCCCTACGACGAGACCTCGAGGGTGGGACAGGTCGACAGGCGCCTTCGACGCCGTTCGCGGCCCGGCGTTCGCTGTCAATCGCCCGATGGCGACGTGGTGGGACGGGGAAACAGCTTTATGGCCCGAAACACTTACATACCACTATGTCACGGTCCGCGCTGGTCGGGAACATCACCGCGATGCTGGAGGACGCGGGCTTCACGGTGAGCGACCGGTGTGCGATCCGGCCGAAGAGCTTCGACATCGCGGCCCGGCGCGGCGACGACGTCCTGCTGTTGAAGGTGCTGGCGAACGTCGACGCGTTCGACCACCAGACAGGCGCCGAGATGCGCAGGCTCGGCGTCCACCTGGACGCGACGCCGCTGGTCATCGGGCTCCGGACGCGGAACGAGGAGCTGAAGCCCGGCGTGGTCTACTTCCGCCACGGCGCCCCGGTCCTCTCGCCGGACACGGCGATGGACCTCTTCATCGAGGGGGTGCCGCCGCTGATCTACGCCGCTCCCGGTGGCCTCTACGTCAACATCGACGGGGACCTCCTCGCGGACGTCCGCTCCGCGGAGGGCATGTCGCTCGGCAAGCTGGCCAGCGAGCTCGGCGTCTCGCGGCGGACCGTCTCGAAGTACGAGGACGGGATGAACGCGAGCGTCGAGGTCGCCGCGGAGCTCGAGGAGCTCTTCGAGCAGCCACTGGTCAGCCCGGTCGACGTCCTCGGCGGGGCGGAGGACGTCCGCGACGACGTCGACGACCCGGACGTCCCCGAGGCCGACCCGGACGACGCCCACATCATCGCCGTGCTGACGCGCGTCGGCTACGAGGTGCACCCGACGTTCCGGGCGCCGTTCAAGACGGTCAGCGAGGACGAGGGCAGCGACCGGAAGATCCTCACCGGCCACTCGGCGTTCAACCGAACCGCCGAGAAGCGCGCCCGGATCATGTCGTCGGTCGGCCACGTCACCGGGACCAGCTCCGTCTACGTGGTCGACCGGGCCCGCCAGGACGCCGTCGAGGGCACGGCGCTGGTCGAGCGCGAGGAGATCGAGCGCCTCGAGGACCCCGAGGAGCTCGAGAAGGTCGTCGAGGAGCGCGCGGAGCTGCAGGAACCGGCCTGAGGCGCCGGGTGCCACCGAATCGTCGGGGCGTTCGCGGCGTCCGGCGTCGGACGATCCTGGCGGCAGTGTGTACGGGCGTCGCCGGTTGCTCCTGGAGCGACGAGACCGTCGACCCGGATGGGTCCGACGCCGAGCCGGTCACCCCCGTCCCGCTTCCGCCCGTCGAGGACACCGGCCGCCCCGACGACGGCGACGGCCGCGACGACAGCGAAGATGACCCGGTCGACCCCTCCGGGGAGACCGTCCCGGCGGAGGCCTACGACGGCCTCGATCCCGAGGGACGGGACCCCCGGGAGACCGAGACGATCGAGCTCGAGGCGACGACCGGCGTGAGCGTCGTCTCGGGTGACGCCGGCCGGCTCGTCCCCGTCGAGGGCCTCGCGCTGGACCGGGCCAGGCCCGCGGCGCTCGTGTTCGCCGCGCCGCCGACGGGCACACGCCTCGACCTCGGCGCGCTCTCGGCCCTCGAGGTCGTGGCGGGAACCGCCGACGACGTGACGGACGCCCGCGCCTTCGTCGAGTCGACCGCCTTCGAACGGGACCGGCTGGTCGTGCTGACCCTCGGCGTGGCCGGGGCCCCGTCCCGGCAGCGCGTCGTCGCCGGCGGACGGACGGTGGCGGGCCGCCTTTACCTCGAGGCCGACCTCCAGGTCGGCGGGGGACCAGAGCTGTCGGTCCTCACCTCGCTGGTGCGCGTCAGGACGACCGACGTCCGCGGCCTCCTCGTCCTCTATAGACGAGGGTTCAGGCGGCCGGCGCCCGCCGACGGTACAGCTGACGCTGGCGACGGGACGGATGACGATGGTAACGACACGGCCGACGCTGGCGGTGCGACGGCCCTCGGCGATGACGACACGGCCGTCGATGGAATCGAGGCCGCCGTCGACGCCGCCTACGCCGATCGCTGGACC
>SLIW01000333.1 GCA_007135435.1 Natronomonas sp. | reverse complement strand
GGTTGACCGTGAACGCGCCCGCGGTCAGGCCGCACTCCGAGCCGATCTGGGCGCCGTTGCAGATGCCCAGGACCGGCGTCCCCGACTCGGCCGCCGCCCGGACCTCGTCCATGATCGGCGCCCGAGCCGCCATGGCCCCCGCCCGAAGGTAGTCACCGTAGGAGAACCCGCCCGGGAGCACCACCCCCGAGGTGTCCGCGGGGAGCCCGTCCTCGTGCCAGACGATCTCGGCGTCGATCCCGAGGTACTCGAGGGCCCGACGCGCGTCCCGGTCGCAGTTCGATCCGCCGAACCTGATGATGGCGACGGTCATCGCGGTCAGGCTTCCGCGGCCTCGACCTCGACCTCGAAGTCGTGGATGGTCGGGTTCGCGAGGAGGCGTTCTGCCATCTCCGTGGCGCGTTCCTCAGCTTCGGTCGGATCGGCCGCCTCGAGGTCGACGTCGAAGCGGTCGGCCGACCGCAGGTCCTCGAGCTCGAACCCGAGCCGCTCGAGCGCCCGCCGGGTGGTCTCTGCCTCCGGATCGAGGACGCCCCGCTTCAGCCGGACGGTGACGGTCGCGGTGTAGGCGGTCATACCGTAGCTGGCGTGTTCGTGCGTCAAAACGGTTGTGTATTCGCGAGGGTATGCACGTTCGTGTATCGACCCTGGCACCGGCTCCGGTCCCTCTCGCTCCGGACCGGTCCGGCTGGATCTACTACGGAACGGCCGAGGTCTTTCGACGCCGAACCGGGACATTCACGGTCGCCAGCGGGATACGGAGCCCATGGACACCGACCCAGACGACACGCGCGACAACGTCGTCCCGGGGAGCGACGCGTCGCTGGAGACGCCCGACGTCAGGGGGTACGACTTCCGGGGCGAGTTCGACTTCGACGCCCTCCTCGAGTCGTACGCCACGACCGGCTTCCAGGCGACCCACCTCGCGCAGGCGATCGAGATCTGCCGGCGGATGCGCGCGGACGACGCGACGGTCTACCTCACGTTCACCTCGAACATCGTCTCGTCGGGCCTCCGGGAGACGCTCGCGTACCTGATCCGCGAGGGGTTCGTCGACGTCGCGATCACGACCTCGGGGTCGCTCGCCGAGGACGTCATCAAGACGGCGAAGCCGTTCAAGATGGGCGCGTGGGACGTCGACGAGGGCGAGCTCCGCGAGCGGGGCATCAACCGGCTCGGCAACATCTTCGTCCCCTCGGACCGGTACGTCTGGCTCGAGGAGTACCTCTACGACTTCTTCGACGACTTCTTCGCCGAGGAGTCGCTCCGGACGCCCAGCGAGTTCGCCCGCGAGCTCGGCGCGACGCTCGACGACGACGACTCGGTCCTGTCGGTCGCCGCCGACCGGGACGTCCCGATCTACTGTCCGGCGCTCACCGACGCGGAGATCGGGAACTTCCTCTACTACTACAAGCAGCGACAGGACCGCGACGTCGACGTGGGGATCGAGATCACCGACGACTACGACGCGCTGATCGAGGACGGCCTCGCAGCCGACACGACCGGCCTCGTCGTCGTGGGCGCGGGCGTCCCCAAGCACCACGCGATCATGACCAACCTGTTCCGCGGCGGCGCCGACTACGCGGTCTACCTCTCGACGGGCATGGAGGGCGACGGATCGCTCTCCAGCGCGCCGCCGGACGAGGCCGTCTCGTGGGGGAAGATCAAGGACGACCGGCGCAACCACGTCCAGGTGGAGGCCGAGGCGACGCTCGTCCTCCCGTTGCTGGTCGCCGGCGCGTTCACCGATTGAACTCGTCCACCCCGCGCCACGTCGTGTCCGGTCCGCACAGCGCACCAGTGGCCCTACCTGTCGGTATCGCTCGTGATGCGGACTACACCCGATACTTATCGGTTGTTTATAAGTGGAGAGGCCATGGCTGACCGATTTTTCGATCGAGCTGCCGGAACAGGTCCCCGAAGGGGTATGCCTGGTAACGAAACGAGCCGCTTCTGGGATCGCCCGAACGGTCTTTCGCGTCTGTCCACGGCCGTCGCGCTGCGGTCGTCGGTCCGAATACGGTCCACCGCAGTGGGTCCAGCCACCGCTGTCGGCCGCGGGTAAACACGTTCCAGCTATCGCTCGGGATGGACCGCCGCGTCGAATCCGCCCCTGACGAGCGGTCGGGCGACGTGCCGCCGGGCACACGGCGGCACCTCGTACCACCCGACCTCCAGGTCGCGGTCCACCTCGCGGAGCACCCGCCCGGGCTCGTCGGTCCCGCAGTCCCGGCAGCGGTAGCCCTGGTCCCGCCCCGCCGACTCCATCGTCCTGCCACAGCCCGGACAGACGGGCGTGGCCGGCGCGACCTCGACGAGGTCCCTGACGGCGAACTTCTCGAGCTTGATCGTCCCAGCGTCGTGTTCGCCGACGACGGTGAGCTCGTCGCCGGGGCGGAGCGCCCGCACGCGATCACGGAACCGCTTCGTCGGCTCGAAGGCCGCACAGGTGACGGTCCGCGCCCCGTCGGCGGTCCGCGCCTCATCGACGGTCCGCGCCTCATCGACGGTCCGGACGTCGGCACCAACGACGACGGCGTCGGCCGGATTGGCCAGCTCGAAGAACACGTGTCCTCCCCGCCGCGTCTGCGGCGCATCGACGACGATCCCGTCGACGACGTAGCCCGCCCTCTCTCGCAACGAACCGACCTCCCCGGGCGCCACGTGGGCGTCGGTCCCCTGGTTCGTCAGGAACGTGGAGGTCCGGTCGACGGGTTCGGAACGGATCCTGGCGGCGACCTCGCGGCAGGCGTCGGGGTCGTCGCCCCGGATCCCGTAGAGGATCGGGCCGGGCGCGTTCGGGACGCAGACGGCCGCACCTTCCCCGACGTCGACGGTGTCCCAGACGGTCGGGTACCCCTCCTCGGCGGCGGCGAAGACGCTCTCCGCGTCCACCTCACGCGACGTCCCGCAACGGTCGAACACCCGGTAGGCGACGTGCTCGTAGGTCCACTCCTCGAGGGCGTGCCACGCGCCGATTGCGGCGAGCGCGCCGATTCGGCCGTACCCCTCGTGGTCGCCAGTCCGTCCCGATGGGCCGACCGCGGCGTGTCGCCAGCCGAACCGCTCGGCGAGGGACACGGCATCGTCCACCTCGAGAATCTCCCGGAGTGCGGAGGCCGCGAACCCGCCGACGGGGTCGGGGACCTCGTCGGGGTGGCAGTCCGCGACGACGATCCCCGGAGACGTTCGGTCACCACCCGAGTGGCGGGATGGTCCGACGTCGATCGCCAGTTCTGAGAGGACCTCGATCGCCAGCGTCGTCGCTTCTGCCGCCGGGATATCGGTGTGGATGGCCAGCGCGGCGTTGCCGCGGGTCTTCCGCTCGACGGCGGGGTTGAGCCGGACGAGGAGGCGTCGCTGGACGGTGCCGCCGGCGTCCTCGATCCGCTCGGCGAGGCGGGCCGCGGCGTACGTCGTGCACATCCCGTGCTCGCGGGAATCCGTGTCGTCCAGCCCGATGAGCGCCACGTCCGGAGTTGCCGGTCGCCGCTGATATCGATTTCGGGTGTGCAGCTTCGTGGCGAGCGATACGGCCGCCGACTCCGCGTCGAATCGGGGGCGAGGACCGATACCCATCGATTCCGACCGGTGCCGGACGGGTTCCAGGGTCGCTCGAATCGTTTCGGATGCCCGGGCCCAGACGACCATCGTCATCCTGATACGGCTGTGGCACGCTCGTCGAGATATGATCCGGATCGTCTGGGGGACCGGCCGGGGCGAAACGCAGTCCGCGTCGTTCGACGCGGCCCTCGCCGAGGCGAACGTCCACCAGTACAACCTCCGAGAGCTCTCGTCGGTGATCCCCGCCGACGTCCACCTCGAGGTCGTCGGGGAGGCCCCGGACCTGGGGGCGACGGGGAACGCGGTAGACGTCGCGATGGCGAGGCAGACGAGTCCGCCGGGGAGCCCGGCGGCGGCCGGCATCGGCTGGGCCCGCGACGGCGACGACGGCCCCGGCGTCTTCTCCGAGGTGGACGGCCACGATCCGACCACGGTCCGGGAACGGCTCGAGAGCGGCGTCCGGCGGGGCTGCGAGCTACGCGAAATCGACGATCCCGCGGTCGCGACGCGCGTCGTCTCGGCCGATCCGTCGCCCGACCGGTACACCACCGCGGTGGTCCTGGCGGTCTACGGGGAGAGCCGACCGGTCCTCTGAACCGGCGGCCGGCCGATATCCTGCACGGGAGCAGCCTGATCTCGTCCCCCGAGACGATCGACCGGGTCCTCGACGACACCGTTTTAGGAAGACCTAAACCGCTACGCGCGTCCACCGCTAGTGATGACGGCGGCGACGACCGAGTCGGGCTCGGGAGCCCGGCTGCCGCTCGGGTTGACACTCCTGAGCGGCGCCGTCGCCGCCGCCCTCGTCTTCCCGCTGTCGTGGATCGTCGTCCGCGCCGCCTCCGTCGACGCCGCCCGTGCCACCTCGATCGTCCTCCGGCACCGGACGGTCGAGATCGCCCTCAACAGCCTCCTCCTGATGGTCGCCGTCACCGTGCTCTCGGTGCTCCTGGCGGTGCCGCTGGCGGTGCTGACCGTCCGGACCGACCTCCCCGGCCGGCGCTTCTGGACGGTCGTGGTCTCGCTCCCCCTGGCGATCCCGAGCTACATCGGGGCGTTCGCCTTCGTCGCCATGTTCCGGCCCCGCGGGATCGTCCAGGGGTGGCTCGAACCCCTCGGCGTGGAGTCGCTGCCGAGCGTCTACGGCCTGCCCGGCGCCATCGTCGTCATCACGCTCTACACCTACCCGTACGTCTACATCACGACGCGGGCGGCGCTGTTGACCTTCGACAAGACGCTCGTCGACGCCGCCCGGACGCTCAACCACGACTGGCGGTCGACCTTCAGGCGGGTGACCGTCCCGCAGATCCGGCCCGCGGTGGCCGCCGGTGCCCTCCTGACCGCCCTCTACGCCGTCTCGGACTTCGGGACCCCGGCCTTCCTCCAGGCGGAGGTGTTCACCCGTCAGATCTACCTCGAGCACCGCTCGCTCGGGGGGAGCGACTACGCGGCGTTCCTCTCGCTGCAGCTCGTCGTGCTGACGGTCTTCATCCTCGCCGTCGAGTCCCGGGTCCGCGGCTCGGAGACGCTCTACACCACCGGGACGGCGGGGGCCACCGCCGAGATCCGCCTCGGGCGCTGGAAGTGGCCCGCCCTTGCCGGCTGCGGGCTCCTCGCGGCGTTCACGCTCGCGATGCCGATCCTCCTCTTCGGGTGGTACCTGCTCACCGGGCAGGCGGAGCCGACCGAGGGGTTCGCCTTCCAGTGGGCGTGGCTGCTCAACTCGGCGTACGTCGCCGGGCTCGCGGCCCTGGTCGCGGCCGTCGGCGCGCTCCCCGTGGCCTACCTGTCCGCGCGCTACCACACGCGGCTCGGCTCCCTGTTCGAGCGGGCGACGTACGTCGGCTACGCGGTCCCCGGGATCGTCGTCGGCCTGGCGCTCGTCTTCTTCGGTGCGAACTACGGCTCGGTCCACGTCGCGGGCCTCGAGATCGGCGTCTACCAGACGGTCCCGATCCTCGTGTTCGCCTACGTGGTCCGGTTCATGCCGCAGGCGGTCGGCTCGACGCGCACCTCGGTCCTGCAGGTCAACCCCCGGCTCACGGAGGCCTCCCGGACCCTCGGGAAGGGCCCACTTCGCACGTTCCGGACCGTGACGCTGCCGCTCATCGCGCCCGGGATCATCGCCGGCGCCGCGCTCGTGTTTCTGACCACGATGAAGGAGCTCCCCGCCACACTCCTGTTGCGCCCGACGGGGTTCGAGACGCTCGTGACGCGCGTCTGGGCCGCCGAGACGGCCGGCCTGTACGGCCACGCCGCCGTTCCCGCACTGCTCCTGCTCGTCGTCTCGGGGATGTCGATGGTGGTCATCCTCCGCCAGGAAGGGTAGCGTGACCCTCGCGACGAGCGACGATACCCTGCGTGCCGTTCGCCGCGACCGGCTCAGAGTCGCCGGATGGTCTGGACCGCCTCCTCGAGCGACGGCGCGTCGAACAGCTCCCGGTCGAGGTAGGCGTTGGTGCCCGCGGCGTACATGTCGCGGGCGGCACCGAGGACGTGGTCGGGGAGCGGCTCCGGCTCGACCGCACAGAGCGTCCGCCAGTCGGCGACGTCCTCCGCCTTCGCACGCGACTTGGCCTCGGCAACGGCCTCGACCCACTCCGGCTGGGTCCGCTTGTGGTACTGGCGGATCACCTCCTTGGAGAGCTGCTGGCCCTCGTACGAGAAGCGGTTCTCGTCGAAGGTCCCCACCACGTCGGCGACCCGGACCTCCCCGTCGACGTAGAGGCACTCGATCTTCCCGTCCTCGTGCTTGAGGCCGGCCTCGGCCGCCCGCTCGGTGAGCAGCTCGTTCACCCGGCGCGCGATCCGTTCCAGCACGCCCACGTCGGCCGCCCCGGCGATCTCGTCGGCCTCCCGGCGCGTCAGGTAGCGGTCGGACTCCTCGAACTTCGTCGAGAACTCGACCACGGGCTCGGAGAGGTCCACCGCCTCGTCCGGCCACTCGTCGGCGGAGAGCCCGAACTCGTCCGGATCGGCGCGACCACGGAGCGACGAGCCGACCGGGACCGTGTTCCGGAAGACGATCTCCAGCGGGACGAGGTAGTTGTCGCCCGCCGCGGCGTGGAAGGCGTCGTAGTCGTAGTCGCGGCCCTCGTGTGGGAGGTCGGGCACCTGCGTCAGGTCGATGGCCATCTCCCGCGGGGGCGCGGAGGCCTCCTCCAGCGGGACCACCGAACCGCGGCTGACGATACCCCGGTAGTGGGTCGCGACGCCGTCCGCCTCGAGCAGCTCGAAGTTCGCCGCACCCATCGCGCACAGCGACGCCCCCTTGTTGGGGATGCGGTCCGGCATCTTCCCCCAGTCGAACACCGAGTAGTCGTCGGTGAAGACGAACGAGCCCCGCCCGAGGCGGTCCGCCGTCGCGGGTTCCTCGATGCGGAACTCCTTGACGCTGGTCATCAGGCGGGGAGAACCCGCGGGGGCGGAAAGGCGTTTCCATCGACCAGCTGGATCGGAGGCGAGGGAAGGTCATGGCTGTCACAGGTAGTGTTGTCTCAGCATCATTACGTCTCGAGCGGACAAAACGAGTAATTGCCCTCCCGAAACTCGGGTTTTAATGGGTGATTTAATCTGGAATTCAACCATTTCGAGGTTGGTTTACCAAGCTTACCATCTCGACTTCGAAACCATGCTTAACTTCATATTAAATGAATCCGCGATCACATTCTTTGCTTAAACGTTCCGGCGATTATATCTACCGAGCCGTCAGATTTCGCGTTGTTATGTCCGAAGACAACACGGTGGCGTGGCTGGCGGAACACCCGAAGCTGACCGGCGTCCTGTTCACGATGATGATTTTGCT
>SLIW01000325.1 GCA_007135435.1 Natronomonas sp. | reverse complement strand
GGACTCGGACGCCTCCGAAGCGGACGGAGGCTGGGGCGAGGTCGTTGGCGATTTCGACGCCGTGGATCCCTCGTCGGCGAGGTCCGTCCCGGGAGGGCTGGCCCCACCGTCGGTCGCGACGTCCGCATCGTCGGTCGCGGGGGTCGGGAGGTCCGACCGGGCGGCCGCCAGGATGGAATCGGCGACCGGGTGGCTGGCGAGGCGCTCGACGGCCGCGGCGAGCCGGAGCGTCTCGTCGTCGCCCGCGACGTCGAGCACGGACATCTCCCCGGCGGTGAGCGTGCCGGTCTTGTCGAAGACCACCACGTCGGCCCGCGGGGCGACCTCGAAGAGCGACTCGTTGGTGACGACGATCCCCCGGTCCAGGGCGTCGCGGAGCCCGGCGGAGACCGCCAGCGGGGTCGCCAGGCCCATCGCGCAGGGACAGGAGACCACGAGGACGGTCAGGCCGGCCAGCAGCGCGCCCGCGACAGTGTTGCCCGCGGCGAACTGCCAGAGCGTGACGACCGTCCCGAGGACGAGCACGAGTGGGACGAAGACGGTCGCGAGCGCGTCGGCCAGCCGCTGGGAGGTCGGCGAGCGGCTCTGGATCTCCCACAGCGCGGTCGCGATGCGGTCCAGGGTGCTCTCGGCGTCGCGTCCGACGGCGACCACCAGGGCGTCGTCGGCGACGATCGACCCGCCGACGACCGCGTCGCCGGGCCGCTTGGTGACGGGCAGCGACTCGCCGGTCAGCACCGATTCGTCGACGTCCGCGACCCCCTCGACCACGGTACCGTCGACCGGGACGCGGTCGCCCGGCGCGACGACGAGGCGGTCCTCCGGCTCGACCGCCTCGAGCGGGACGGTCTCGCGGCCGTCGTCGGTGAGCCTGGTCGCCTCCCGGACGCGGGCGGCCGTGATGGACGAGAGCCGGTCGGTCGCGCGCGAGCGGATCCGGCCCTCGTAGTAGCGTCCGACGGTGACGACCATGATCACCGCCACGCTCACGTCGTAGTAGAGGTGGGTGCTCCCGACGGCGAGCGCGACCGTGCTGTAGCCGTACGCCGAGAGCGCGGCGACCGACACGAGCAGGTCCATGTTCGGCTGGCGCGTCCGCAGGCTCACCCAGGCGCCGCGCAGGACCGGGTAGCCGGTGTAGAACAGGACGACCGACGAGAACAGCCCGACGAAGATCAACGGGAGGTAGAGGGTGAGGGGCGTGGTCGTGTCCACGTTGACGATGCCGGTCTCGATGCCGACATAGCTCGGGTAGAGGAAGAAGAGGTACCAGGGCATGACGAGCATCGTGAAGAACCCGCCGACGATGATCCGCAGCACGGTGTCGTGCTGGCGTCGCTGGGCGTCGCGGTCGACGCCGGTCCGGTCGCCCTCCTCGCGGAACCGGACGGTGTAGCCGTACCCCGACAGCAGCCCGGGGAGGGCCGACTCCGAGACCCGCTCGGGGTCGTAGACCACCCTGGCGGTCTCGACGGCGTAGTTGGCCTCGACGGCGTGGATCCCGTCGACCTCGTCCGCCCGGAGCGCCAGGAACGCCTCGCAGGTCGTGCAGTGCATCCCGTCGACCGCGAGGTAGGTCTCCGCCGCGCCGTCCGGCACCTCCCGCGACCGGGCCGCGCGCTCGGCTGCCTCCTCGCGGTCCTCGTCGGCGTCCGCGAGGTCGTCGAGGCGCGCCGCGACCTCCAGACAGCCCCGACAGCAGAAGGCACCGTCGACGCCGTCGCCGGTCACCGGCGGGTCGGGCGTGGGCAGGTCGCAGAGCGCGCACTCGTCCATCACCACCGCCAATGGGGCCAGTGACCGAAAGGTTTGTCCCGAACGGGGGCCCGCTGGCCGTCCCCCGCGAACCGATCCCCATCTTCGGTTCCGAATCAGGGAGTGTCAGAGCCTGGTGGCGGGTCCAGCGCCCGAGCGCGGTCGATACCGAACCGATTTACCGGCGGTGGGCCGAGACCGAACCATGGTCGACGACGGGACCGGCACCAGAGCGTGGTCGAGTGCCAGTATGGGGCTCGGTGCCCGCGAGCGAGGGTGGCTCCGGGCGAGCGCTGGTCTGCTGGCGATCCTCGTGGCGTGGCTCCACCTGCTGCACCCCGAGTACGGCACTCAGCGGCTCCTGCTGTACGTCGAGCTGGGGACGCTGTACGACCCACGGCCGCCCCTGTTCGTCCTCTCGGGTCTGGCGATCTTCGTCGGCGTGGTCCTCGCGTTCTACGACGTCTACAGACGACCGATCTACCTGGCCGGGATCGCCCTGATGCTCACCTACCTCCTCGGCTACGTCGCGTGGCACACGGTGCTCGACCACGGGGCGTTCTGGCCGCACATCGAGCCGCACCACCACCACGACGTGGGCGTCCTCGAGTCGATGGTCGACCACCTCCGGGCGGACGTCATCGCCCTGGTCAGCAAGACCGCGGAGGTGACGCTCCTCGCCGTCCTGTTCGTGCTCTACCTGGGGGACGATGATAACGGTCAGGGGGACCCAGACGCCTGAACGGCGAGTGAGACCGTGCGGACTCCGTCGAGCGCTACCCCACGAACACAGCGTGCAACGACCATCTGGAACGTCCGTGTCCAGTGGTGCGGGCAAAACGTTTTACGTCGTCTGCGCGTTCACGTAGCAATCACATGCTCGACATCCGCCGACTCGTCGGCGACCTGCCGTCCCGGCAGCTCCCGGAGGCCCACCTCGGGGAATCTCCGTCGAAGGAGGAGATACGCGACGCCGTCCTTCGGTTCAAGCGCGAGGGCACGTGCGGCCGCCGCATCGCCCAGCAGCACCTCGGCCCCTACTTCATCGCCAGCGACATCCACGGCCAGCGGGAGATCGAGCTCCTCGAGGAGGTCATCGCGGAGGAGTACGAGGGGACGAACCTCTGCATCCTGGATCGGGGACCGGAATGCAGCCGCTTCCGTGGTGGCTGCAAACGGTACCGTCGGCGTCCCTGACGGGGTCGGGCACGAGCCGCCGAACGGAGGTAACGACAGCCGTTTTTGGGTGCCCGGCCGGAAGCTGAGGACGGGCGAGCCTCCACAGCAGACCCATCAGAGGACGCGGAACCAGTAGTAGAGCATCCCGGCGGCGCTGACGCAGACGCCCGCGATGAAGACGGCCAGCCAGTACCGGGCCAGGAAGATCGACACGAACATCATGCCCATGCCGAGGTAGAAGAGCAGCAGGTGGACCGGGTGGTACATCTCCGACATACCGTCTCACCGAGGTTTGTCGGCCGGCCGAGTTAGGAGTATCGCAGCCGTGCCCTGGCCTCCCTAAATGTACCTCGATGATGGTTCAGTGGATCAACGGTGGGCGATAATCGAGCGGCTCATCGTCGATCGACACGGACGCGTGCGCAGCACGGCGGCGCCACACCGACCCCCCGATCGCCCGAGTCGCGATCACCCGCCCAGCTCACATGAACCCGTAGTCCTCGGTCGCCCGCCGCCGCGCCTGGTCTCGGTGCTGGGCCTCGACCTGCGCCGCCAGCTGCTCGTAGTGCTGGCGCGACCGGTCGGCGAACGTCCGGAGCTGGTCGGTCTCGACGTCGAACCCGTAGATCCCGTCGAGGCCGTCGACGAGTTGCAGGGCGGCCTCGCCGTCCAGCGGCCGCCGCGGGTCGACCGCGGTCGCGAGGACGCCGACCCGGAGCGAGGTGTCCATGGCCCGGGCGATGAGGCTGGCGTTCACGCCCGTCAGGAACCCGCCGTGGAGCGCCGCGATCGAGGTGTCGGCGAGCCGGTGGTCGTGGTAGTCCTCCGAGGCGACGTAGAACAGGCCGTCGTCGGACTCGAGCGACGGGATGGCGGTGAGGAGGACGACCTCGTCGACGGCCACGTCGTCGATCCACGAGAGGACGAACCGTCCGAACGGCTCGGAGAACTGCACCGGGACGGGCAGCTCGCTCGTCAGGAGCGTGTACTCGAAGTCGTTCCTCGAGAACAGTCGCGTGTGGTGGTAGGGTCGCCCGTCGGCGTACGGCGTGATCGCGGGGAGTCCCTCGGCCTGGATGTGGCCCGTCTCCTCGAGGCCGAGCTGTTCGATCAGGTACCGGTTCGCGAAGATCCCCGCCATCCCCGGGCCCGGGAAGGCGACGAGCACCGTCGACTCCGGGGGCTCGGTGGCGTCGATATCGAGCGTCAGTTCCTCCGGCATGCCCCGGGGTTCGGAGGAGGGGCCAATAGTGGTTTCCCAGGATCGCGTCGACGTCTCTCCACGTCGCTAGATCGGACGGTGAGGGTCGTCGGACCCCGTTGGTCGCCCCCGCAGGAACCGATTACTGGTCTGTGGTGCCGTCAGCGTGGCCGTCGATCGCCGAGAGCACCGGTCGGACCTGGTCGAAGTCTGGCCCCTTCCGGACGTCGAGGCTCTCGCGGTCCCACTCGACGACGTCGGATCGTTCCAGGAGCGGGAGGTGCTTGTGGAACAGCTCGATGCGTAGCGTCTCGAGGTCCTCCTCGCCGTTGTGGACCGCATCGGTCGCCGAGACCGACTGGTCGCCGTCGCGGTCCACGAGCGCCTCGATCAACCTCCGACGTTGTTCGTCCTCCAGCGCGACAAGGTGGTCTCCCTCCATGGGTCGTCGTTCTGGAAGGACGCGGTTAAGGCGGGTGGCTAATATCTTTGGGGACCCCGTATCCCGTGACATCCACACATAACAACTGAATAACTATCGTGGCTCCACCGGCACCGGATGTATGGAGAGACAGGGCAGCCAGGACGGTGACGCCGTTCTGGACGTCGTCGAGTCGGTCGCCGAAGAGACGGGGACGGACCCGACGGAGCTGCCGCTGCTCGACGACGCTATCGACACCGACAGCATCCAGGTCCTCCTGAACTCGGACGCCCATATCGAGATATCCTTCCCGTACGCCGGATGCTGGGTGGTGGCGGACAGCAGTGGGCGGGTCTCCGTCGACGGCTGGCCAGCCGCTGCCCACGGCGACGTCGCCTCGCGTCGCTAGTGGTAAGACGTACCAACGGTCTGGAATGACCTCCCTAGCCGATAATCCCCGGGCTACTCTCGCGAACGGGTCACGGGGATACTGAGCCTCGACGGTAGTTCCCGCGCCGACGTGGACCTTCGGCGATACTGAGGCTGGCCGAGAGGGACCCCTCTCGACGATCGCGTCAGTGCAGCCCCCAGAGCAGGGCGATCCCGGCGGTGGTCACGACTGCGAGCATGAACTGCAGGGGACCGCCGACGCGCACGAAGTCGGTGAAGGTGTACCCGCCGGGGCCGTAGACCATCAGGTTCGTCTGGTAGCCGACCGGCGTCATGAAGGAGGTGGCGGAGGCGAACATGACCGCCAGCAGGAAGGTGAACCCGCTGGCGTCGAGCCTGGCCGCCGCGTCGACCGCGACGGGGATCATCAGGACCACCGTGGCGACGGGAGTGATGACGTTCGCGAACAGGCCGGTCACGAGGTAGAACAGGAGGAGGACGCCGACCAGCGGGAGGAGCGTTGCGGTCGCGACAAGGCCTTCGGCGATCACCGCCGCCCCGCCGGTCGCCTCCATCGCCAGGCCGAGCGGGATGACCCCAGCGAGGAGGAAGATGACGTTCCAGGCGACCGAGTCGTAGGCCTCCGACGGGGTGAGACAGCCCGTGACGACCATACAGAAGACGCCCCCCAGGGCGGCGATCACGATCGACGCGAGGTCCAGCGCGGCCACGGCCACGACGCCGGCCATGATGGCGATGGCCACGGGGGTCTTCGGCGACAGCGGCGCCAGCTCCTCGAGATCCGCCGCGAGCAACCGGTCGTACGGGTCGTCGACGACGACGAGGTCGCCGGTATCGTCGAAGTACCGGATCGACGCGGCGGTCGTCTGTACCAGGAGCATGTCGCCGGCCTCGATGCGCCGTTCGGCGAACCGGGTCCGGACGAGCTTCCCGCGGTGGCGGACCGCCAGCACGGTGGTCCGGTGGAACTCCAGGAGCCGCGTCTCCGCGAGCCGCTCGCCCACGAACGGGGAGTGCTCCGGGACGACGACCCGGGCGAGGGTGTCCGGCGCGTCGGGCTCCGCGAACGTCGCCTCGGTCACGCCCTGCCGGGCGAGGTGGCCGAGGCCCTGGTTCTCCCGGAAGCGGTTGACCGCCTGGACGGAGCCGTGGACGATCAGGACGTCTCCCTCCTGGAGTCGCTGGTCGGTCTCGGCGGCGACGTAGGCTTCGCCGTCCCGTCGGATCTGCAGGACCGACACGTCGGCCTCCGTGACCTCCTCGACCTCGTCGACGGTGAGGCCGATCACCGCCGCGGCGCGGCCAACGCGGAGCTGGGCGAGGTGGTCCTCGAGGTCGAACTCCGCGACGAGGTCGGCGTCGACGGGGATGCGCGCGGGGGTGAGCCACCGGCCGACCGTCAGGAGGTACGCGATCCCGACGACGAGGACGATCACCCCGAGGACGGTGAACTCGAACATCCCGATCCCTCCACGCGGGAGCAGCGTGGCCGCGAACTCGCTGGCCAAGAGGTTCGTCGACGTCCCGATGAGCGTGAGGGTCCCGCCGAGGATCGCCGCGTACGACAGCGGGAGCAGGAGCTTCGAGGGGGAGACACCGCTCTGCTCGGCGAGGTCGGTGATCATCGGGATGAACACCGCGACCACCGGCGTGTTGTTGACGAAGCCCGCGATCGGGCCGGTCGTACAGACGGTCGCCACCAGTGCACGCCGCTCGCTCCCCCCGGTGACGTCCGCCAGGTAGACGCCGAGCCGCTGGACGACTCCGGTGTTCTGGATCCCCGCGCTCAGCATGTACATCGCGACGATGGTGATCGTGGCGGTGTTGGCGAACCCGGAGATCGCGCCCCGGGTGCCCACCTGCGTCCACGGCTCCAGCGCCGCCAGCGCGAAGATGATCCCGATGGCGGTGACGTCGTTCGGGATGACCTCGGAGACGAACAGCACGAGTGCGACGACGATCAGCGCGAAGACGACGAGCGCACCCGTGGAGACACCCCCGACGACCATGGACGAGCGGATACGCGGGGCCCGTATAACCCTTGCCAGTCGGTCGGTCGATTGCGAGGCAGTGGCTTGCGCTCCCGGGCTTCGAGCGGTCGACGGCGATCGTGTCTGAGCGTGCCCGCGAGATCGTGGGGGTCTGTCCAGGGGGTTCGCCGTTCGCGATCGTGTGTCCGCCCGTTCGTGGCTCTGGGGACCCGAGTTCTCGTGCTCGCGAACGCCACGGGGATGCCTCGGTCGGACGGATATCGATCGGTCGCTGATAGGCGTTACCCCGACGTGGGTGCAGACGAGCGCCTCTCTCGCGTCCGGTTCAGGTGATCAGATCGATCGTGAGCGGGTAGTCGTACACCTGGCCGTCGCTCGCGCGGACCGTCGCGAGCACCACGAGTACGAGCCACGCGAGGG
>SLIW01000433.1 GCA_007135435.1 Natronomonas sp. | reverse complement strand
TGGCCTTGTTGAAACTCTCGGAAACTGATAGAATTCGTGTGCTGCATACAGACGATACACATCAAGTTCAATTCTAAATCAAACAATAATGATGTAATATTTTCAGTTAGCCGCGATCCATTCACGGTGGTTACATTGGGTTGGTCAACGAAGATTCGAGACGAATCGCTGCAGCGTCCAGAGCATCCCTGTCACGATTCAACTGAATAAACCTTAGTGGATGATCCCGTAGTCGTCGTTTTCCCAATGGGCGGTGGGCATCGTATAGATCGCTTCGTCCCGGGGGTGGTCATCGAGGGCGTGCCGATCGTCCTCGGTCAGCTTCCAATCGAGGATATCGATGTTCTCTTCGACGTGAGCGGGATTCGATGAACGGGGCAGGGAGACGATGTCTTGTTCGAGGATCCATCGGAGTACTACCTGGGCGTTCGACTTCCCGTACTTCTCGGAAATCGAGGTGACGAGTTCGTCGGAAAACACCGCCCCACGACCGAGTGGCGCCGCCGCTTCGATCACGACATCCGTTTGGGTACAGTACTCGACGAGCCCGGGTTGCTGGAATATCGGGTGAAACTCGATCTGATTCACGGCGATCGGGACGTCAGCGATGTGCTGGGCGCAGCTGAGCCGATAGGCATCGAAGTTCGAGACGCCGACATTCCGAACAAGGCGCTCCTTGACCAACGTGGCCATCGCTGAAAGCGTTTCACGCAAGGATATCGCTGGGTTGGGCAAATGGATCATGTAGAGGTCGAGATAGTCCGTCCCCAGTCGATCGATGCTCTCGCGGCATGTTCGAATCACCCGATCGTAAGCGAGGTCCGACCCGACCACTTTCGAGGTGATGAAAAACTCCTCCCGATCGTACTCGGCGAGGTGATCGCCAATGTCGGCCTCGTTTCCGTACGCTTGTGCGGTATCGAAATGGCGGTAGCCCGCGGCGATGGCCGCATCGAGGGCCGCCCGGAGGGTGTCGTCGTGTAACCGCCACGTACCGAAACCGATGAGCGGCATCTCGTCGCCGCTCGGCAGCATTCGCGTCGGGACGCGATCCCTGCTCATCTCGGTGGCCCGTCCCGGATGGTTTCGAGGTTTTCCTCGTGGCTTGCCGGGCCGATGGCAAACAACGTCAGAAACCACGTCACGCCGTTTTCGAGGCAAACGTCCCGAAAGTTCTGCCCTGCCTCGGGAATGTCAACCGGGACGATGATCTCGCCGGGATCGTCGGTGACCCCACGGTAGTACGCGGTGATGTCCCGGAGCTCCTCCTCGGGTGTCCCGGTGATCGGCTCGCCCTGGACTCCCTCTTCGCCGAAGTAGGAGGGTGCCGCCGGCATGATGCCGTCCCATGTTGCGGCCCGGTGGAATGGCTTCTTGTTTGGCCACCAGCAGCCCATATAGATCGGGATGCGTGGCTCCTGGACGGGTGTGATCGGGAGGTGCAGATCGTTGATGGTGTAATAGTCACCGTCGTAACTGAACGGCTCGCCCTCCCAGAGCCCCACGATGATTTCGAGGGCTTCGTCGTAGCGCTCGCCGCGTTCGGTGACCGTGTCGTCGCTGCCGACGCAATCGTAGTTATGTGGGGCGCCGAGTCCGGCACCGAAGATGACCCGGCCGTCCGAGAGTTGATCGAGCGAGGCGAGCTCGAGCGCAAGCTGCCAGGGTTGACGTCGGGGAACCGGCGAGATCCAGGTGCCCAAGCGGATGTGGTCGGTCCGCGTGGCGATCCCAGAGAGGGTCGTGTAGGGGTCGATGAACATTTCGTGGGGCTCGTTGCCGAAGGCGTCGGCCATGAAAACGCCGTCCCACCCGGCCTCCTCTGCGGAGACCGCGTACTCGACCATGTTCGACGGGGTGGCCAGTTCCTCGCAGTAGCCCGGGCTGTTCGCGAGGTAGAGTCCGTGTTTCGGTTCGTCCGGTGAGCTGTGTTGACCTGACATGGGTGAATCACATCGCGTGGCGATTCGCGAGATTACCCTCGGGAGAATCGCAGAAATAGCTCATCAGAACCGCATTTCTGTAACGAAACAGACAATTCTCTGGCCGGGATCGTTTGCCGGCACCCTCGATATTTTTGATCGCAGACACTGTGGCCCAGCCAATGAGTGCCTTCGATTCGAGGGATGATCCCGCGGAATCCGGACTCTCACCGGAGTACGCGTTCGCGTTGCTCGGCAACGACGTTCGCATGTCGATCGTACACGAGCTGGCGAAGGCGGGGGCTCCCATTGGATTCAACGACCTCTGGAAGCGGGTCGGCATCCGTGATTCCGGCCGGTTCAACTACCATCTCGGCGAGCTTGAGGGACACTTCGTTCGCAAGACCAGCGACGGCTACGTCCTCCTCGAAGCCGGTAGAAACGTCGTCCAGGCCGTCTACTCGGGGGTGCTCACCGAATACCCCGGCCGGCGACGCGAGCAGATTGATCAGCCGTGTCCGCTCTGCGAAGAACCGATCGAGGTCGAGGTCACCCATCGGGGCCTGGCTCGCTTTTGTAAGGCATGTTCGGGCGCCTTTGGCTCACGGGTCGTCAAAGGGAAACGGACGCGGGCGGAACGCGGCTTCAGCGGCACGCTGCCGCTCCCACCTGCGGCGTTCGAAGGGCGCTCCCTCGCTGAGGCCTATCGAACCGGACAAATCCTTCTTAACCTTCGCATGATGCACCGCGCCCACGATATCTGCCACCACTGTGCGTCGCCGCTCGAACACGAGATCGAGATCTGCGAGGATCACGACATGGAACCGGGCGGGATTTGTGGCTCGTGCGGTGTCCAGAGCGGCCCATATCAGATCAGCGTCCGAAGCCGATGTGTGAACTGCACGCTCCGCATGGGAGGGGACCTCGGATTCATGCTCTACGGACGGTCGTCGTGGATGGCGTACCTCCTCGAGCAAGGGATCAACCCCGTGACCGCGACTGCCGCCGAACGACCGTCGTGGTCACACGAAGTGCTCGAGACTGAGCCCTTCGAGGGCGCCTTTCGGTGGCATGGGTCGGACGACACACTCAAAATCATCATCGATCACGAACTCGAGGTCGTCGACGTCACGAGAGACAGACCCTAACGGCCGATCCCGGGTGTCGGTACCGTGTTATCGATCTTTCACACGCCGCCCGATCGATCTCACGCTTTTCTCTAATTTGCTCACAGGAAATCGCTGATGTGTTCGCCCCACTGTACACATCAGTAACTACATTTTATATGCGGTTTTTGAAAGGAAATCGATTGATGAATTTGCGCTGTGTATTCGGCAACGTCGAATTTATTCATCCACCTGCTGTCACAAATTCGCAACGATGGAGGAGAAATCCATGGAGATTTCATCGATTACGCTGATACGGCTGATGATTCAGCCCAGACGACCCACGTTATTCCCATAGGTGACCTCGGGTGTTAATTTGAATCAGTATCTCGTGGATTTTCGAGAATCGTACAATAGGGCCAGCGAAAATTACGGTCAGTCACCGTCGTGACGAATCACTACATATCTGACATCCAACATTGGATTGCCATATATGAGTGCCGAGGCCTCCATTTTGACGGTAGACGGCGTTTCTGAGGGGATCTAGTCGTGGCCCTGGTAGCCATAGGCCCCGGTCACGTTCCGCCGAGTCGATCATCGATTGGACACGGGTTTAAGAAGCATGACGGCAAAGTCTCCAGTATGGCCGCTGAGCTTACCGACCGCGTTCGTCGAATCGCCGAAGAGCGCGGCGTCTCCGAGTCGGAGGTCTTCGAACGCGCGCTCGAACGGGGGCTCAAGGAACTCTGGGAGGATCTCGTGCTTGCACAGTATCTCGACGACGAGCTCGACCGCGAAGAGGCAATCGAACGGGTGGGTCGGGCGAAAGTCAAGCGTGCGGAACGAGAACTGGAGATCGTCGAAGAAGACGTCGAGTGGGGCCTGAATGCGTGACCGTCGTCGCTGTCTCGGATACAGGTCCGCTCATCCACCTCGGGGAAATCCATTCACTCGAACTGCTCGATGCGTTCGACCGACTGTACGTTCCCGAGACGGTCTACGACGAACTGGAACGCGGTGGCGTGCCGGACGGGCTCGAGAAACTCTCGTTCGAACGTCTCGAACCGGATGAATTCCAGCCAGAGACAACAGAACTCGATCCAGGGGAACGAGCTGCGCTGGCCGTGGCGAACGAACGCGAGGCTGTACTCTTGACTGACGATCTCGCTGCGAGAGATGCAGCCGTCGAGCACGGTATCGACGTCCACGGGTCTCTCGGGGTGATTGCCATCGCATACGCCCACGGTCTCGTCGACAGAGACGAAGCGGCAACACTCATGCGGGCGCTCCAGCTGGAGACGAGTTTGTTCGTAACCGAAGCTATCGTCGAGCGAGCGATCCGAAAGCTAGAGGAGTAACGAACGTGAGGACAGCTGACTGCCCCGCATTCCGTGGATAGACTCCGAGATGTGAGTGCCGAGGCCGCCATTTCTGACGGTAGACGACGTCTCTGGGGGCATCTGGTCGTGGCCACAGTAGCCAAAGGGCCCCGGTCGCGCTCCGCCGAATCAGCTCTCCTACCGAACGCGGTTTTAATACGGATAGCGCCCGAACCTGACTCTATGTGCATCGTGCAGGATCCCGAACACAGCGATGGGGCCCCGACGATAGAGGGGACCGGTATCAGGGTGAAAGACATCGCAGTCGCCTACGAGCACAGCGGATACGAACCCGATGAAATCACCCAGCTGTATCCGGATCTTTCGCTCGGAGACGTCCATCGCGCACTGGCTTATTACTACGACAACATCGACGAGTTCAGGTCTGCCGACGCCGTCGAGGCATGAGGCCGCTGTACTGCGACTAGAGTATCTGGATTCCGGTCGCCGACGGACTGCGTCGTCGTGGCTGGACCGTCCACACTGCTCGCGACGAGGGACGATTGGGTGGCCCCGACCGGGAACACCTCTCCGTTGCCCTGGAGAACGACTGGATTCTGGTGACGTTCGATGACGATTTTCTATCGCTCGTCGAGGGATCGGGACTCGACCATGCTGGTCTCATCTACGTCCAGCAGGCGGGACGAGATATCGGTGACGTGGTGAAAGCGATCGACGGGCATCTCGAAAATCGAGAGCAAGGTGATCGCGGCATCCACTACTGCTAACATCGGGCGAAGACGAACTGCGCGGCTATGGATAGACTCCGAGATGTGAGTGCCGAGGCCGTATCACGACTGATTCGTATCTGTATGTCTCAGAGGCACCTCGTGTTTCTCCGTTCGGCATACTCCGTTTCAGTTCGAGGAGACGACCAGGACGGTTGATTATAGCGTGGCGTCCATCACGTAGACGGTGTGCTCTACGTCCCAGCAGAAGCCTCCCTAGTGGATAGATCCCGGTTCATTTGAGCCCGATGGGACCCTGCACGCGCCCCGACGATCCGCTACCGCTCGGTCGGGGCGCCAGCGCGGACGTAGTCCTGTGTCACGTCCCCGGGCCCGTTGTCGTACCCCGCCGACCTGAAGAACCGGCTCTCGATGATGTTCCCCGCCAGCTCCAGCAGGTCGTCCGCGTCTCGCGATTCGTCGCCGAAGAGACCCAGGGGTATCTGCGCCCCCGCCATGTTGTCGTGGCCCCCAGCGCTCCCCACGTCGCCGAACAGCTCGTCCAGGAGCTTGCCGAGCTGGATGCGCGGGTCTTTCGATCGCGCACTCACGTGTATCACGTTGCCGTTGATGCCGTACACCAGCACCGTCTGGATGCCCTCGAGGTTCAGGAGGTAGTCGGTCGCCTGGGGGACGGCGTCCCGCTCGGTGATGATCCCGACGTTGGCGATCAGGTAGGCGGAGCGGACCGTCCGAGTATGAATCGCTTGCCCGAGCGCGTCGAGGGTGACCTCCGAGACGGGCGGGTTCGCCATCTCCCTGAGCAGCCCCATGTCGCCGATCTCGTGCAGGTAGCCGGCCGACTCGTACGCGTTCGCGGTCGTGTTCCGGAGGAACCCGTCCGTGTCCCGACGCACGGCGAAGAGCATGGCAGTCGCGAGTTCCTGGTGGATCTGGATGCCGATGTCCCTGAGGTACTCCACGAAGATCGCCGTGGTGCTGCAGAAGTCCGGTCGCTGGTCCACGAAGGCCGCGTCGGCCGGCTCGGTGTGGTGGTGGTCGACGACGATCCGCACGTCGGTGTCGGCCGGCAGCGGATTGTTCTGGCCGGGACTCGCGCTGTCGACGAGCGCGAAGTGGTCGTACCTCGCCAGATGGTCGTCCTCGAACTTTATCGGATCGAGGCCGAGGAGGCTCACGAACACCCGATTCTGCTGGTGGGTGATCTCTCCGCCGTAGAGCAGGGGCGTCGATCCGAGGCCGCTCAACGCCGCGATCCGTCTGAGCGCGAGCGCACTCGCGAGCGTGTCTGGATCCGGATTGTCGTGGCACACGATCGCGAGGGAGTCGATGTCCTCCAGGTGCTCAAGGAGCTCCTCCGCCCTCGACATCGTCCCTACCTCGTCGGGCACGGGACGGACACCTCCGACGAACAGGGTCGAACGTCGATTCCTCGCTCGTTCGAGTCGGGTTTCACGTAGTCGATCGACGTCACTCCATCTCCGGGTTTCACGCGGTCGATCGGGAGGCTGGAAGCGGGGACGGAGCGGCTGCAATCGGGGACCGGGAAGGGACCCGATCGAGGCTCCGCCGGTGCGAGGATCCGCATCCCCGCGTCCTCGTCCATCGGATCGCACGATACGTCACCGTCCGTCGACCGTGATCCGGTCGGGAAGTGCTCCTGAGTGTGCATCGTCGGGGGCCGTGACGCCGCGTCGACTACCGGTGGCTATGCCATCGTTACTGCTCCGAACTGTCACGACCAGGGGTGATTACTGTAGTGACCAAATTGTCGGCGATCGACGCCCAGGTGGTCTACGGCGAAACTGGAGCACATCCCCACACGAAGCACCCATCCGATCATCTACTCTCCACCGACGAGGACCTATATCTACTGGGAGTTTCAGTGGATCGTCTCAGCGTGGGGCGGGATCAGGAATCCGGGTGACAGGATTCGGAATGCCGGAGGTCCGAACTTCGGAGGGAACGATCCGCGTTCACGGTTAATAGACCCCGAGAGGTGTGAGTGCCGGGACCATCCTTCCCGAAGATACCCGTTCTTCGCTAGCGGATTGTCCGTCGGTGTGAGGTTCCCGTGTCGAGTTGATACAGCATCGAACGGAGAGTCGCCGATAGTGACGGCCGGCGGTCACCGCATCAGTGAACGGGGTTCTGGGATCGCCGCGGCTACCACTCGATCGGCTCTCGATCCCGCCAGAACCGCCCGGACGGGGCGTCTGGCTCGAACGTGGCCAGCCAGGCCGGCGTGTCCGCGCCCTCGGCCGGGCTCTTCGGGGCGTCCGGCGACCCGAGGTCCGTCCGGACCCAGCCCGGACACGCGGCGTTGGCCAGCAGGCCTTCGTCGCCGTACTCCCCGTGGAGGTACACCGTCAGGGCGTTAAGTCCCGCCTTCGACACCCGGTACGGACCGTAGGACCCGCTCATGCCCTCGCCGAGGGCGCCCATT
>SLIW01000058.1 GCA_007135435.1 Natronomonas sp. | reverse complement strand
GTCGCCGAGCGGTTCGGCGGCGATCCCGCCGGAGTGGATCGAGCCGAGGCCGACGAGCAGCCGGCCGACCGCGACCACGACACGGTCGGCGCGGTGGCGACCGACGGCGAGCGGCTCGCGGCGGCGACGTCGACGGGCGGCCGCTGGCTCGCGCTGGCCGGTCGGGTCGGCGACGTCCCGCAGGTCGGCTCCGGGTTCTACTGCACCCCCGCCGGTGGCGCCTCGGCGACGGGTGCCGGCGAGGACATCGCCCGCGTCACCCTCACGCGTCGCGCGGTGCAGCTCCTGGAGGACGGCCGCGACGCCCAGGAGGCAGCCGACGTGGCCATCGCGGAGTTCGGTGACCTCGTCGATGGCTCTGCGGGTGTCATCCTCATGACGCCCGACGGCGACGTGGGCCGGGCCTACAACAGCGACGCGATGCAGACCGCGGTGGCCGGGGAGGTGTAGTCTCGAGACGGCCGCGGCGAGGAGCGCTGGCGCCGCGGCCAGCCGCGGCGTCCCACGCCGCGCGTAGTTTTATCCGGCCAGCGACCGTCCACACTCCACATGAGCGACCTGCTCTCCGACGATGAGATCGATGCACAGTTACCGGACGGCTGGGAGCGCGACGGCGACGAGATCGTCCGGACCTTCGAGTTCGACTCCTACCTCGAGGGCGTCGGCTTCGCCGCGGGCGCCGGCGGTCTCGCCGAGGAGGCGTTCCACCACCCCGACATGCGGATCGGCTGGCGGGAGGTCGAGGTCCGGCTCACGACCCACGACGCCGGCGGTATCACCGAGAACGACACCGACCTCGCTGCCCGGTTCAACGAGCTGGTCGACTGAGGATGGCCGGCGGCGACGCGACGCCGACCGGGTCCGACCTCGATGGAGACGGGGACGCCGAGTACGTCTTTCGGCTGGTGCTC
Organism: Natronomonas sp.; assembly: GCA_007135435.1. Classification (GTDB taxonomy): domain Archaea; phylum Halobacteriota; class Halobacteria; order Halobacteriales; family Haloarculaceae; genus Natronomonas. Next base: position 6,636 of record SLIW01000058.1, on the reverse strand, counting down.
CAGCTGTCGCCGCGGGATCCGGACGTCCGCATCGAACCGGAGTCCGTCGAGGTGACGATGTTCGAGCGCGCCGCCCCGCCGGGCGAGGAGGGATGGCTCTTCTTTCGGGACAACCTCTGGCGCGGGGAGGTGAACGACCACGAAAACCTGCGCCACCTCGCCGAGGAGGCACTCGGCACCGAGGTCCACTCGATCGAGTTCCGGGAGCTCCGGACCGACGAGACGTACCTCGAGGCGCTGAAGGACGAGGTCGACGAGAATCTCGAGCTCTTCCGGGCAGACGATGTCGCAGAGGTGATCACCAAGTACCTGGGGTCGCGGGTGCACGTTCGGGAGCGGTGACGGCCGGTAAGGACTGTTTTCCAAATGATTCATCTCGGGTTCTGCTAAAATACCTAATTCTTTAGGTATAATTATGTCTTTTTCGGATTGTTACCCAGTACCTGCGTGTGATGACACGAACGAGGGAGGCGATTCACCCGGAAGATGTGGTTGAACCACGCGACGAGGCGAGCGACGCGCCAGCGCGTGGCGAGACGGCGACCGAGAGCGAGGCGACGACCGTCGGGAGTCGCCTCGGCCAGTCGAGCGGTGCGCGGTTCGGAGCGCCCGTGGCGCGAGAACCGCGAATAGCGAACGGCGAACGGAGTGAGCCGTGAGCGGAGGCTCCGCCGCCGCGAGCAGAGAGCGCTTCGCGGGGCGCCACTCGTGGGTCGCGCCCCGCGGACCCGACGAAGAAAAAGGTCGGGGAGAAAGCACTTATACCGAAACCGCCTAGTACGTGGTCCATGACGGCACCGTCGGCCGACTACGAGAAGTGGGTCTTCGACCTCGACGGGACGCTCATCGACGTCGACCCGACCTACGTTCAGGACGTCTTCCGCCGGGTCGGCGATCGGATCGGCTACGAGTTCACCGACCGCCAGGCGGAGGCGGTCTGGCACGGCCTCGGCGGCTACCGCAACGACCAGCTCGACGCCTGGGGCATCGACACCGACGATTTCTGGACGGCGTTCCACGACGAGGAGGACCCCGAGGCACGAGCCGACGCGACGTTCCTGTACGACGACGCCGCGAGGGTCGGCGACCTCGACGACCCGACCGTGCTCGTTACCCATTGCCAGCAGTACCTGACGGAGCCCGTCCTGGAGACGCTGGACATCGGCGACTGGTTCGACGCGGTCGTCTGCTGTACCGAGGACACGGGCTGGAAGCCCGACCCCGAGCCGGTCCACATGGCGCTGTCCGCGGCGGGCGCCAACGGCGGCGCGGGCGTCCTGGTGGGCGACGGCCCACAGGACGTCGGCGCGGCCTGGAACGCCGGCCTCGACGCGGCCCACGTCGAGCGCCACGGCCACGACCGCCGCGGGCTCTGCGTCGTCGGGGACCACCGCCTCGAGCGGGTCGATCAGCTGGTCTGACGTCGCCATTTCCCACTCCGTGCGTTCGGATCGCCCGAGACAGATCCGGCTCGACCCAAACGGGTCTGGTGGGTCCGGATCGGAAGCTGATCACAGGACGTGCGCGTGCGAGGACAGACCGTGGGGACGCCGCCCGGCCGGCTCAGTCGTAGCGCTCCTCGTCGAGCGGCAGCTCGAAGTCGCCCTCCTCGACGTCCTCGACGCGCGCGTCGACCGAGAGCCCCGCGCCGCAGTCCGGACACGGCAGCGCCAGCGTGATGCGGATCGAGCCGTCCGACTCGTCGATCGCCAGGACGTCGGCGTCGGAGGGGTACAGGTACTCGGCGTCGAGGTCGTGGGGGCACTCCATGGACGTCATTCAGCCCGGGGGTGGATTAAACCTGGCGCGTCGTGTTGGGTCCAAGGCGGTTCGGCCCGCCATCGAGCGTCATGGGACTCACCAACGAGCGTCGTGGGACTCACCGTCGAGCGCCACGGGTCGGTCCCGGGCGAGGCTCCGCCGGGATCCACTCCTCGGAGCCTCACCCTCCGGGCATCTGCCAGTCGATGGCCAGCGACCGGTCGGCGACCAGGGGATTGCGGACCACCTCGAAGGTCTCGTCCGCCGCCTCCGGCGTCCACGGAGCGGCCACGACCACGCGGGCGACGTCGGCGCGGCTGACCGGGCCCCACAGCCGGGCACCCGGCCGGGCGACGTGGACGTCGTCGGACCGCGACCCGCCGGTCAGGGCCCCGGCGCGGAAGATGGTGTGGCTGATCGGTGCCTCCCGGATGGCCGTCTCGGCCTCCGCCTTCGCGCGCTGTATCGGCGGGATGAACAGATTGAAGACCGACCCCAGGACGCTCGAGGGTTCGTCGCCGACGCCCAGCGCCGACACCATGACGAACGCCTCGGCGTCGGCGTCCACGGCCCCCGACAGTAAGTTCCGGTTTCCGACGCCGTCGACGAACTCGTCGCCGCGAAAGCGATCGACGACGGTCGAGCCCACCGCCGAGAGGACGACGTCGACGTCCTCGGTGGCCCGCGCTGCGTCGTCGACGTCGAACAGGTCGCCGACGACCACCTCGTCGGCACCCCGCTCGCGGAGCGCAGCCCGGTTCGCCGACGACCGGGTCAGGCACCGCACGGTGACGCCCCGACGATCGAGCAGGTCGACGATCTCGCCGCCCGTCCCTCCGGTCGCGCCCGCGACCAGTACACGAGGTTGACTCCCGTCGTCGGTTGATCCGCTCACGTTCCTCCTTCGGGCCGGGGGGCCGAAAGTACCGGGGGTCCGCTTCCGGGATCGGTCGACGAGCGAGGGCTGCGGGTCAGTCCGAGGCGTACCCGGCCAGGTCGTCCAGGACCGTCTCGGCGCGCTCGACCGCGGTCGCGAGCTCGAGCACACCAGGCTTCTCCCGGCGGGAGGCGGCGACGTATACGCGGACTGGTTCGACCCCGCACGGGACGAACGCCATCCCGAGCGCCTCGGCCGTCGCCCGCAGGCCGAGACCGGCGTCCGCCGCGCCCGAGCGCACCTTCCGGGCGGGCGACTCGTGGGCCCGCACGGCGTACTCGTAACCGTCGATGGCCTCGAGCAGGTCCGCGCGGTCCTGGCCGCGCTCGGTGGCGAGCTCGTCGAGGGACGCCTCCAGCGTCCGCCTGAGGCCGGCGTCGGTCGTCCGGTTGACGAACCGGAGGTCGCGGTCGACGAGGTCGGCGAGGCCCTCGACGCCCGCGGGGTTCCCCCCGGGAACCACGAGGCCCCACTCGCGGGTCCAGCCGCCGAGTTCGACGGCGTCGGCGGGGAGGCGGCCGTCATCGACGTCGCCGGCGGCCACCGCGAGGTCACCGGCCGCCACCGCGACGTCCGTGACGCCGTCCCGGAGGCGCCGCAGACCCTCCCGGGTGCCGACGCCCAGGTAGCGCGGCCGGGCGACGTCATCGAGCAGCCGCGACAGCGCCGGGTCGTCCTCGCCGGCACCGAACACCCGTGGCGGCCGTCCCTCGGTCGAGAACAGCTGGACCTCGACGCGCTCGCCCACGTCCAGGTACGCCACGTCCGGTTCGACGGCCACGATCCCGTCGGCCTCCACGAGGCTCGTCGTCGCGCCGCTCCCCTTGTCGACCGGGTAGACGAGCGTCTCGCCGTCGCCGTCGGTCACGAGCCCAACCGGCATGTACCGCAGGCGACCCTCGTCGTAGCGCTCGCGGACGGCCATCGCACCCTCGACGGTCGCGGTTCGGGGCTCGGGGAGGCCCGCCGCCTCCCGGATGGCGGGCGCGACGAACGCCCGGAAGATGGTCAGCGCCGAGACGGGGTAGCCCGGGAGCCCGACGTACGCCGACCCCTCGAGGCGGCCGATCAGCATCGGCTTGCCCGGCTTGACGGCGACGCCGTGCAAGAGGAGCTCGCCGCCCTCCTCGACGACGCGGTAGATGACGTCCACCGCCGACGCCGAGGTCGACCCCGACGAGAGCACGAGGTCACACTCGACGGCGGCCTCCCGGAGCAGACGCTCCATCGCCTCGTAGTCGTCGCCCGCGTGGGGGTACAGCCGGGCCTCGCCGCCGGCCTCCTCGACCGCCGTCGCCGTGGTGTAGCTGTTGACGTCGTATATCTGGCCCACGTCCGCGTTCAGCGGCTCGCCCGGCCGGACGAGCTCGTCGCCCGTCGAGACGATGGCGACCGTCGGGCGCCCGCGGACCGGCACCTCGTCGACCCCGAGCGCCGACAGCAGGCCGATCTCGCGCGGCGTGAGGACGGTCCCCGGCCCCAGCGCGCGCTCGCCGGCGGCCACGTCGGCGCCCGCGAACATGACGAAGTCGCCCGGCGCGAGGGAGGTGCGGACCAGCACCTGATCCCCCTCGATATCGGTCCGCTCGACCATCACCACGGCGTCCGCACCGGCCGGGAGCACGGCCCCCGTGGAGATCTCCGCGCACTCGCCGTCGCCGACCTCCACGGCGGGCTCCACCCCGGCGTGGACCTCTCCCACCAGGTCGAGCCGTGCCGGGTCGGCCTCGTCGGCGCCGAAGGTGTCCCGCGCGCGGAGCGCGTAGCCGTCCACGCTGGCGCGGTCGAACCCCGGCACGTCGAGGGCGGCGTCGACGCGCTCTGCGAGCACGCGGCCGCGGGCCTCGCGGAGCGGGACCACCTCGTCCGCCGGCCGGAGGTCCAGCGAGGCGATGGCCTCGTGGGCCTCCTCCGGGTCGGCCAGGTCGCGGAACTCCTTACGCATGGTACTCCCAGTTCTCGACCGCGACGGGCTCGCCCTCGGGGATCCCCTCCCGCCGCTCCTCCACGACGACCCAGCCATCGGCGAGCGCGACGCTCGAGAGGACCCCGGCGCCGCTGGCGCGCGTGGGGGTCGCCCGCAGGTCGCCGTCGTCGGCGCCGTCGTCGTCTCTAACGTCGCTGCCGTCGTCGTCTCTATCGTCGCCGCCGTCGGCGCTGATGTCTGCGTCGTCGCCGTCGGCCCGGCGGTGGAGCCTGACCCGGACGAACGTCCGGACACCTGGTTCGCTCCGTACCTTCCGGGTGAGGGTTGCCTCCCGCGCGGGAACGGGTTCGATCGGCATGCGTCCGAGGTGCTTGATCAGCGGCCGGAGGAACTGGACGGCGTTGACGATCGCCGCGACCGGGTAGCCGGGCAACATGACCACGGTCGTGTCCCGAACGCGCCCCAGCGCGAGCGGGTGGCCGGGCTTCAGCGCGACGCCGTGGACGAACACCTCCCCGAGGTCGTCGACGACCGCGGGGACGAGGTCACGCTCGCCGACGGACGACCCGCCGGTCGTGACGACCACGTCTTGGGTGAGATCGCGCTCGATCGCCGCGCGCAGCGCCTCCCGGTCGTCGGTGACGATCTCCCTGCGGGTGACGTCGGCGCACCACCGCTCGGCGAGCCGCGAGACCGTGAAGCGGTTCGTCTCGATGATCTCCCCCGGTTCGGGGTCCGCCTGGACCAGCTCCTCGCCCGTCGGGACGACCGCGACCGTCGGCCGGTCGACGACCTCCACCGCGTCGATCCCCGAACCCTTCAACAGCCCGAGGTCGGAGGGACGCAGCTGGTGGCCGGGCTCGTAGAGCCGCTGGCCGGACTCGACGTCCTCGCCGACCGGGCCGACGTTCTCGCCCTCGGCGACGGCGTCGAAGACCTCGAGCTCGGCGCCCAGCTCGCCTCGCGGGTCGGTCCCATCCCCGCTCGGCCGTCCCTTGCCGCCGTGCGGCACGAGTTCCGTCTCCTCGACCATCACGACCGCGTCGGCGCCCGCGGGCAGCTCGCTGCCGGTGTGGACCCGGACGGCGGCGTCCGGGCCGACCCGCTCGTCGACCCGGAGGACGGCCGGCGAGCGGTCGGAGGCGCCGAAGGTGTCCTCGGCCCGGACCGCCCACCCGTCCATGGCGGCGCGGGCGTAGTGGGGAACGTCCATCGCTGCGTCGACCGGTTCGGCGACGACCCGGCCGTCGATCGACGACAGTGGGCGCCGTTCGGTCCGTTCGACGGGGGGCGACCGCTCGAGCAGCCGCTCGCGTGCCTCGGCCACCCGGGTCCGCTCCTTGAACCCGGTCTCGCGTACGTCGCTCATACCACGACCTGGGTCGCCGGGGTGAAAAAGTGTCACTCCCCGCCGGCGCCCTCGTCGACCACGGCGTCGATCGCCGCCCACGACGATACCCGGTGGCGTCGTTCCCCACCTGCCTCGATCCGGTCGGCCTCACTCGTGGACGATGCGGCGATCGAGGCGGTCGTCGCCGGCCCCCTCGCCGACGACCGCCCACGGCGCGACCAGGAGCCTGCCGTCACGGAGGACGAAGAGTGGCGCCGTGTCGGCCGGCGCCGAGGCGCTCTCGGCCCCGGTGTGCACCTCCACCGACCCCCCTCCCGCCGCCGGGACGCCGTGTGCGCCACCGGGATCCAGCGTCACGACCTCGGCGCTTCCCGACCCGTTCGCACCCGTCACGATCACGTGGGCCACCGCCCGCTCCGTCCCCTCGTTGAGGACGAGCGGGCCGTTACCCTCTGCGGGGTGCGTGGCGGGGTCCATCGTCCATAGTTGTCCGTAGATTTATATACGGATTGTGGCCGTTTCGACCCGTGAAACCACGGCGACGACCACAGCGACGACCACGGCGTGGGCCACGGCGACGACCACGGTGACGACCACGGCGTGGGCCACGGCGACGACCACAGCGACGACCACGGCGTGGGCCACGGCGACGACCACAGC
>SLIW01000367.1 GCA_007135435.1 Natronomonas sp. | reverse complement strand
TTCATTCGGGTGCGAGTACACCTGACTGCTGCCCTCCTGGACGACCAGGTCGACCCGGGCCACTGGATGACCAGGTCGACCCGGGACACTGGACGGTCAGGTCGGCTCGGCGTCCGTCGATCGGGGGCCGTGGACCGTCCACGCCTATCCGCCTCGATCGCCGCCTGGAACCCGTCTCCTCGCCACAGGTGGTACTGAGAATCGTCGTCCACGACTCCGTGTACACGGAGCCGTGTGCCGGTTTCGATGGCCGGGGTGCGAAGAACTATGTCGGCGGCGGGACCGAGTTCGGGCATGCGCGTCGAGTTCCAGTTCTACGCGACGTTACGGGAGGCGGTCGGCGACAAGCGGATCGTCCGAGAGGTCGACGAGGGGGCGACGGTCCAGGAGGCGCTCGAGGGTATCACCGGCGAGTTCGACGGGCTGGACGCGCTTCTCTTCCGCGCCGACGGGGGGATTCGCCCGCACATCACGGTCGCCCTGAACGGTGACCCGATCGTCGGCGACCCGGCGGAAGTGACGCTCTCCGCCGACGACACGCTCGTGCTCACGCCGGGCGTCTCGGGGGGACGGGGACCTCGTCTCCCGATGGGCACCACGGCGTCGACGAACCCGCGGCGTCGACGTGCACAGGCGCCCAGCCTGGCCCACCCCGTACCCGGACGGGCCCGCCCCGTGCCCGGACGGGATGGCCACGTACCCACCCGTGCCCGCCCCGTACCCGGACGGGCCGACCCCGCATCGGCGTCCATCGGCCCTGCTGCTGGGGGCGACGCCCGATGAGTGACCCCGGCCTCCCGTTCGAGCTCGGCGTGATCTCCCTCGGCAACACGGCCTTCGAGGGCAACAACAACAGCTACGTCCTGGGACTCGAGGAGGGCGCGGAGACGACGCTCGTCGACACCGGCGTCGACGTCGACGAGACGCGCCGCCAGCTCGAGTCGGGCCTGGATCGCCACGGCCTGTCCTTCGCTGACGTCGACCGCGTGTTCCTCACCCACCACCACGCCGACCACACCGGGCTGGCGGGCGCGGTCCAGGCCGAGAGCGGCTGTCGCGTCCACGTCCACGAGGCAGACGCGCCGCTCGTCGCGCAAGATCCCGAGGCCGTCGCCGACGAGGAGACCCGCCTCCGCCGACGCATCGACGAGTGGGGGATGCCCGAGGAGAAACAGGAGGCGCTGCTCGCGTTCGTCGGCGGGGCGGACATCAAGGGTGATCCCCCGAAGGTGACCACCTTCGTCGGGGGCGAGACGTTCGACCTGGGGAGCGTCGCGCTCGAGGCGGTCCACATGCCCGGCCACGCGGCCGGGCTCTCGGGGTTCGCCTTCGACGGCAGGGACGGCGAGGAGGTCTTCTCCGGCGACGCGCTGTTGCCGTACTACACGCCGAACGTCGGGGGCGCGGACACACGGGTCGACGGCGCGCTCGGGAAGTACCTCGAGACGCTCGCCGAGATCGTCGAGCGCGGGTACGAGCGCGCGTGGCCCGGTCACCGCGGGCCGATCGTCGACCCGCCGGGGCGGGCGGCGGACATCGTCGTCCACCACCGCGAGCGGACGGAGCGCGTCCTCGCGGTGCTCGCCGACGGGCCGGCCACGCCCTGGGAGGTCAGTGCGGAGCTGTTCGGCTCCCTGCACTCCATCCACATCCTCCACGGCCCCGGCGAGGCCTTCGCCCACCTCGAACACCTCCAGGAGGCCGGTATCGTCGCCCGCGAGGGTCGCCATTTCACCGTCGTCGACGACGACCCCGACCTCGACCCGCTCTTCCCCGACGTCTCGGCCGCCCGGCCGCTGGATGAACCGGTCTGAGACGGCGTTCCGCCGATCGGTCGTGACTCGATATGGGAATCGACGTCAGCGCTCATCGACGACTCGTTTTTCGTCATCTTCGTCGCAGTATCAGCGGGCGCGGCGGGATTCGAACCGGAGCCAGACGTGCTCGCTCACACGTTCGCTACGCGCGTCTGGCAGGATACGAATCCCTGTGCCGTTTTCACGGCTCACTGACGTTCGCCGGAAAACGGGCGCGGCGGGATTCGAACCCGCGCTCGAGAGGTTAGGAACCTCTCGCCTTCGTCCGCTAGGCCACGCGCCCCTGCGAGGATCCGTCCGATGACCTATCGACGGCCGTACGCAGGCCGGGCTGTCAGTTGGTCTCTTCGACTTCCGCGTCCGTCTCCAGCTCCGACTCCGCGTCGGCCCCGGCCGCATCGTCCGACTCCGCATCGGCGATCTCGAACTCGTCGTCCTCGGTCTCGGCTCCGTCATCGGCGTCGGATTCGGCATCGGTGACGAGTTCGGCTTCGGCGTCGGCGTCGTCCTCCGCGTCCGAATCCGCCTCGACGGCGTCGACGTCCGTGTCCTCGACCTCGGCGTCCGTCGAGGTGGCGGTCGTGGGCTCGGACTCGACGTCGGGCTCCGCGTCGGTGTCGTCACCCTCGCCAGTGACGCCCTCCCGCATGTCCTGGAGCTCCTGCTCGACCTGCTCTCGGCCCTTCTGGAACTCACCCATGGCCTCGCCGGTCGAGCGGGCGAGCTTCGGGATCTTGTTCGCGCCGAACAGCAACACGGCGATCAGCAGGATGATGAGGATCTCCGGGCCGCCGGGGATCCCGAACTGCAGTGGAACTGGTTGGAACATCGTTACCTGTGGCTTGCCGAGTGGCGATTATAGGCTTTTTCCTCGGTGCGAGGCCCGGACGCGACCGCCACACGCCGTCAGCCCCGTCGACGAACGGTTGCGAGCGCGGAATTTCATCCCGTCGGAACGACGACGTCGATCGCAAGCCTGTAGCGACGATCGCACCCGTGCTGGTAACGGTTGCAGAGACTCGTGCTATCGATCTATCGAACTCGAGATAGACACGGCGAACTCGAACGCGGCGTCGCTCACTCGATATCGCAAACTCGATATCTCAAACTCGATATCGCTGACTCGGTACCGATGACGTCGATTCGAGAATGTCGTCGGCGCAGGGGCGGCCAGCGGACACCGTCCGCGTGCCAGCTGGCCCGACAGAATGTGGTATCGGTGTTTCCTCTCCGTCGATCGTTCGAACGAGAACGCACCGGGTCGCCCGCCGCTCAGGCGTTGCTTCGATCGGCGTCCGGTTCGGGCTCCGGCTCGGGTTCCGGCTCTGGTTCTGGCTCCGGCTCCGTCTCGGCGACCGGCTCGTCCCCGGGGTCGGAACCATCCTTGATCTCCTTGAGTTCCTCTTCGACCTCTTGCCGCCCCTTCTTGAACTCGCCCGTGGCGCTGCCCATCGAGCGCGCGAGCTTCGGTAGCTTGCTCGCCCCGAACAGGAGGATCAACACGAGCGCGATTATCGCCAGCTCCGGCGGGCCGAGCCCACCGACGAACAGGATCGTCGTCATGCCCATGTCCCACCTCTCGCGTGCCTACTTGTAGGCCTTTCGCCGGGCGCCTCCCGCCGCCCGACACGAATTCGCCGCCGTCGAACACCGTCTGGGCCGGCCACGGCCGCTCCGACGGACGACCGCTGGTCTGCAGTCGTGGGCCGAACTGCGGACAGGCACCGATGGTGACCCACCCGTTCCCGGGGGTCTCCTCGGCGGGTTCCGGTGCCGAAAGACACTCCTTGCAGCCATCCCTCTTTCGAAGTACCTTATGCTGTCAGTGGGCGACGACGCCCCCGACGTCACGGCACCGATGCACGAACCGGACGGGAACATCACCGAGTTCACCCTCTCGGACGCGATCGAGGACGGCCCCGTGGTGCTGGCGTTCTTCCCGGGCGCCTTCACGCGGGTGTGCACCGGCGAGATGCGGACCTTCCGGGACAGACTCGACGGCCTCACCGAGTCGGGCGCCAGCCTCTACGGCGTCAGCATCGACACGCCGTTCGCCCTCGGCGAGTTCGGCGAGCAGAACGACCTGCCCTTCCCGCTCGTCGGCGACACGGAGCGGGAGGTCGTCGACGCATTCGGCGTCTCGATGGACTTCGACTCGCTGGGGATCACCGACGTCGCCAAGCGCGCGGTCTACGTCGTCGACGAGGACGGGACCATCACCTACGCGTGGGTCGCCGACGACCCCAACCGGGAGCCCGACTACGACGAGGTCGAGGACGCGGCGGCCGCCGTCGCGTAGACGGCACCGGTCGGGATCCAGCGATCTGCGAGAGCGATATCGATCGACACCGGGGGTCAATACACGAGCCCAACGACAGGGTCGTCGTTCCAGCTCCCGTGGCCGGTGGAGTTCGCCCGGCTCCCGCGGCCGGATGAGTGCTCCCGACCGTCCCGGTCGGAGGAGTTCGCCCGGCCTGTCCGGCCGGGTTACTTTTCCCGGTCCCCCTCCCTCGTGGTGGTATGAGCGACGTCGACGAGAGCGACTACGAGGGGCCCGGCCGGGTCTACGATCCCGGTGCGGACCACGCATTCCCGGACGGGCGGCTCAACGCGGTCCTCGAGGTGATCCAGGACGATACGGAGATCACGACGTACCTGGAGGCACAGAACGTCAACCCGGTCAAGCGCAAGGGGTACAACGATCACGGCACGAAGCACATCGAGATCGTCCGCAACCGGGCGCTGTGCCTCTACGACCTCCTGAAGGCCGGCGGCGTCGCGTTCAACGGCGCCTCGGATCAGGGACTCGCGGAGGCGGACGAGGGCGTCATCGTCGCCCTCGCGGCGACGCTCCACGACATCGGTCACGTCGTCCACCGCGACGGCCACGCCTACTACTCGATCCCCCTGGCCGCGGACGTCCTCGACCGGATCCTCCCCGAGTTCGACTTCTACGACGTGGAGGACGTCGTCCGGATGAAGGGGGAGGTGCTCCACGCCATCCTCTGTCACCACACCGAGGAGACCCCGTTGACCAACGAGGCGGGGGTCCTCCGCGTCGCCGACGCCCTCGACATGGAGCGCGGCCGCTCCCGGATCCCCTACGAGAAGGGCGGCCGCGGCATCAACACGATCTCCAGTCGCGCGATCCGGAACGTGACGCTCCGACCCGGCGACGGGACGCCGGTGATGGTCGAGATCGAGATGGTCGACGCCGCCGGCGTCTACCAGGTCGACGAGCTCCTGAAGGCGAAGCTCCGCGACTCCCGCATCGAGGAGCACGTCCGCATCGTCGCGATCAACACCCACACCGACGACGGCGACCTCGTCGAGCGCATCGAACTGTAGGACACTGTCCCCGGCGCTCCCATGACTCACGTCCGAACGGGGAGGGGTGGGCGAGGCAGGACCTGGTCGCGGTCATCACGTCATCGCGTCGTCGAGTATCGAGTCACCAAGTCACCGAGTCACCGAGTCACCGAGTCACCGAGCCATCGCCGGACGATTCCAGATTGCCGCCGTGTCCTCACCGTTCGAATCCGGACCCCGTGAGTGCCACCTCGGGGCCGGCGACCTCCGCCTGGCAGTCGAAGACGGCGCGGAGCGTGTTGTTCGCCTTGTCGTCGTGCATCGACGGGTCCATCGCGAAGGCACCGAACATCTCCCCCGAGCGGATCCGGGCGGTGAACACGTGGAGGAACCGGAAGACGGTCCGCAGCTCGGCGTACATGAGGACCGTCGACACGGAGGCGAGGCCCACCCGGACCGGTACCGACTCGTCGACGTCGTCGAGCTGCTTGGCGAACTCGAGGCTGATCCCCGTCAGGTCACCCGGCGAGTGCACCCGACCGACAGGACAGTCCAGGGAACCCCCATCGGCACCGGTGCAGTCGATGACCCCCACCTGGTCGGCCGCGGCGCCCCTGGCCCGGAGCTCCTCGAGCACGGTCGACGCGTCCCGGTTCGTCGTGATCGCCACCGCCCGTTCGCCCTCCCGGGGCGTCACCACGTCGAGGATCTGCCCGTCGAGCTGGCCAGACGGACCCGTCACGAGCAGGCTCGTCCCGGCGCGGAAGGCCGTCGGCTCGTCGAACCCGTCCACGTGGTACTCCATCACCCTGCACCTCCGTCACGTCCATCGCCAGCGTGTCCATCATCGGCGGATCCATCGCCGTCAGGTCCAGCCCCGTCGGGTTCGTCATCGTCAGGTCCAGCCCCGTCGGGTACATCACCGTCAGGTCCATCACCGTCAGGTCCGGTCCCGGGACCGGCATCGTCCCCAGTGCGGTCGGTCCCGGAGGCGGCACCGTTCGACGTGCCCTCCTCGGAGTCCCTCGACGTGCTCTCATCGGTGTCCCTGGACGGGTCTTCACGAGGGGAAGCGCTCCGATCGACCGATCCGTCGCCCTCGATGTCGCGGACCATCGCGACGAACTCGTCGCTCTCCATGTCAGGGAGGGCGGCGTCGAGCTCCGCCCGGAGGTCCGCGATGCGCGACTCCAGCTCGAGGAACTCCCCGTGCTCGCGGAGCTCCTCGTCGGGCTTCGCCGAGCGGACCGCCGCCTGCTTGGAGACCAGGGCGTACAGCTCCTGTTCGAGCTCGGCGAACGCCGATCGCGAGAGGAGCCGGTCGATCGTCCGTAGCAGCTCGTCGCGGTCGATCGGCTTCATGAGGTAGTCGTCGAAACCCATCGTCAGCACGTCGAAGTCCGGCTCGACCGCCGTCACCATCGCCACCTTGCAGTCGTCGACCCGGTCGCGGAGCTCGGGGAGCACCTCGTCGCCGCTCATCCCCGGCATCAGCCGGTCGAGGAGCACGACGTCGACGTCGCCTCCGGCCCCGTCGACCACGCGCAGCGCCTCCGCACCCCCCTCGGCCGTCAGGACCTCGTAGTCGTCGTCGAGCCACCGGAGGTACAGCTCGATCAGCGACTCCTCGTCCTCCACCACGAGCACCGTCGGTCGATCTGCAGTCCCCGCCATCCTCTCTCGGGTTCGCGAGTCGTCGTGATAGGTATTCCGGGCGTTGTCCGGTGGTGATAACGGTGGGGCCGTGTACCCCGTAACCGGGTTGCGGAATTAGTCTGGATTCTCGTCGGAGACCGCTGGATCTGTTCGTGGCTCCCATGGCCGTGGACACTGCGATAGGTGGGGAGCGTGCGTCCACGGAGATGGTCGCTTCTGAAGTGTGCTCCGAGAAGCGAGGAAAGGGGGCGTCTCGCTATCCTCACCGCTCGATTCCATCGAGGATCTCCCTACGAAACGAGTGCGATAACGACGGTTTCACGTATTTTGGCCTTATGAGCGTTAAAGCGCCGCATATCGGTTACAACGGGCTGTCTGAATTTGCTTGGGCGATACAGACCGTGTATCCATCATCGTTTGTGTTGCCGAATACGACTGATACATGCTGGAATTGAATGTCATTATGGGAAGCGTTAGCTCCTCACGAGACATTCAGGACCTCGAGTTTCAATGACTCACAAAGCGTCGGTAGACGAGAGTCTCGCCGTCGGGAGACGCCCGCTATTGAAGTCGGTCGGATTCGGGCTGGCCGGTACAGCCCTTCTCACTGGCCCTGTCGGAGCCGCAAGTGCGCGGAGCGACGACCTCGCTCACGAACTCAATACCGTTAGGGCAGCGACCAGGAAATACCGCGATGTCGAATTAGCCCGAGAAGATGGGTACGACACAGAGGTATCCCCATACACGCCGGGGATGGGATTCCAGT
>SLIW01000043.1 GCA_007135435.1 Natronomonas sp. | reverse complement strand
CACATCCATCGGCCGACTGCTTCATCTCGTAGACCCACCGTCTCGTGCCATCGTCGGGGACCGTGTGGTGCGCCGCCCGGTGGCAGTTGGCGCAGAGCACCTCGCACTTCTCCATCTCCAGCCGAAGCGTCTCGCGACCGTAACCGTGGGTGATCATCTTCCCGACAGCCATCTCCTTGTCCGCTGGGTCGACGTGGTGGAGGTCCAGACAGGCGTGGTGGCTAACGTTGCATCGGCGACACCCGCGTTCGCGCTTGTAGTCGTTCACCCACGCCCGGAGTCGTGCTCGCCGTCGCATCGTCCGCTCGGCGTTCCACTCCACGTTCCGGTGGTGCCACCGCTGGTCGACCGAGAGCTCCTCCCACGTCTGGTCCGCGGGCAACTCGACGTGGTCAGGTTTCGGACCGACCCGCGATCCCGTCGACGCGTACGTCTCGAGCCCGGCCGCCTCCTTCGCCGCGTTCCACCCGCCCAGCTGCCGGATTATCGTCGCCGATGCCGGCCGCATCCCCAGCGCCTCGTACTGCGCCTTCGTCGGCGACTCGCCGAGCCGCTCGGCGGCGTCCCGGAGCGCCTCGAGGCACTCGCTCTCCGTGACCATGGGTCGGGTGCCCGCGCTTTCCGGTATGAACCTGTGCGGAACCGAAGCGAGACACAGGTGCGCGTATCGACTCCTGTGTGGTTTCCCCAACAGGACGGAGTACTCACACCTCGGACCTGTTCGTCCGCTCCTCCGCCCACTCGAGCAGCGGTTCCAGGTGTCCGCAGAGCTCCCGGCCCCGATCAGTGAGCGCGTACTCGACCCGTGGCGGGATCTCGTCGTACTGCTCGCGGGTGACCAGCCCGTGGTCGGCCAGCTCCTCCAGTCGCGCGGACAGCGTCGACGTGCTGGCGGTCGGCAGGTGGTCCTCGACGACGCCGAACCGGACCGGTTCGTGGGCCCCGATGACGCACATGATCTGCATCGTGTACTTCCGGCCCAGGACCTCGATCACCCCCGAGAGTGGGCAGTAGCAGGTGGGCGAGCCGTCGTCGGTGAGGGTGCAGTTCGTCGACATCGCTTCGGATCCTCGAACCTGGTTCGATACTTCCAACTTGATAGTTTAATAACTTCGGATTTCAAAGCATAGTCGCGCCATGATCCAC
This sequence comes from Natronomonas sp., assembly GCA_007135435.1. Taxonomy (GTDB): domain Archaea; phylum Halobacteriota; class Halobacteria; order Halobacteriales; family Haloarculaceae; genus Natronomonas. Next base: position 6,420 of record SLIW01000043.1, on the reverse strand, counting down.
CGAGACGATACCCCAGACGGACGGATGACCGACGGAGGGGAAGAGACGAACAACGACACGCGAGACGAGACCGCCAGCGACCCCGGCGCCGACCTCGAGGTGGCCTGCGGACTGAGCGAGGAGGAGCGCGAGCGGCGTCAGGGCAGCTGGGTCGAACGCACCTTCCTGGCGACGATCCGGGACGTCGAGGAGCTGGAGGACGGGTACGCGTACGTCTTCGACGGCAGCGACGACGTGCTGGACGCGGCCGCGACCTTCGTCCGCCGGGAGACCGACTGCTGTCCGTTCGCCACGTTCCACCTCGAGGTCTCGCCGGGGCTGGAGGAGGTCCGCCTCCGGTTCACCGGTCCCGACGGGACCAAGGAGTTGCTCGAGGGTGGCCTGTTCCGTAACGAGGCGCTCGCTCCGGCGGCGGGGTGAGTCCGCCACGGGACGCCCGCCTGCGCGATCGATCGCTGGACCGACCCCGGACCGACCCCGACTCGTCCTCAGATCGTTCCTGGATCGACCCCGGACCGACACCGACATACCGCCACCCCCACCACACCCGCACATGTACGTCGGCCGCTTCGTCGTCGTCGCCCCGGACCGCGCCGCCTACCGCGTCTCCTCGCGGTCGTTCCCCGACCGCCGCGTGGTCGAGCGCGACGGGACGCTCACCGTCGCGCCCACGCCCGACGCACCCGAGACGGACAACCCCTACGTCTCGTACAACTGCGTGCGGATCGCCGACGGCGGCACCCACGCGGTCGTGGGCAACGGCTCGCATGTCGACCCCATCGTCGAGAAGCTCGAGCTCGGCTACCCGCCCCGGGACGCGCTCGTCGAGCCGCTGCTCGCCCTCGACTACGAGAAGGACGACTACGACACGCCGCGGATCGCCGGCGTGGTGAGCGAATCGGACGACGCCGACGATGCCGACGTTGCCGACGATGCCGGCGCCTACGTCGGCATCGTCCGGCGGGACGCGCTCCTCGTCCACGCGGTCGAGGAGCCGACGCTCGTCGCGACCTACGAGAAGGACCGCCCCGAGGCGGTCGCACTCGAGGCGGACGAGCCGACGGTGATGGCCCGCGAGGTCTACGAGTTCGCGTTCGAACACCCGGTGTGCTCGGCCGCCGTGGCGCGGACGGGCGACGGCAAGGGGTACGAGATGGGCTTCTTCAACGGCGACTGAGGGCGCCACAGCCGTCGATCTGATGATATAACCGGCCACCTTTCGGTGGCACATGTCGTCGCTAGTGGTTCGTCAACCGCGGACGTACGGGTTCGCACTCCACCAACTCATCTGTTTCATATTGGATAGTTCTCTCGACGCGTGCAAGACGTAGCGCGCGTATCGGTCACCGACTGTTCCATAGCACGTCGAGTCCCCGTGCAACACCTGCGGAATCTTCAGACGATGACACTATGGGGATGGTTTCCAAAGTGGAAGGAGGGTGACCCCTGATGGCAGATACAGTTCCCACCGAAGTACAGGAGTTACTGGACAAGGACGCGATCAAGGAACTCGTCTACGAGTGGGATTACCTCACCGACGAACGGGTGGATTCAGACGACGTCATCGATACCTTTTGTACTGACGATGTTATCTACGACGCAGGTCCGCTGGGGAGAACCGAAGGAAAAGACGCCTTCAAGGAGGTGGCCAGGGAGATCTGGGACGAGGAACTATTTTTCACCAGACATATGCGCTCCAATCCGGTCATCGATGTCGATGGCGACGAGGCCACCGGCAAATGGTATGCAGAAATCCCCTCGATCACTGGTGACGGTGAAGCGGTCTGGATGCAGGGCACTTACGAAATCGACTTCAGACGGGTGGACGACGACTGGAAGATCTCGAAATATACGTTCGACTTCGCCTATGCAACGCCATTCGATCAAGGTTGGGTAGAGCAACCGTTTTTCGAGGGCGTACCGGGAGAACTCGACTGGTAGCTGGCTGCGTTCGGTCCCCTATCCTCCAGGTGCGCCGACGACCGATGTCTTGATCCCGGTCATCTATGATAAATAGACACGCTATCTCTTGTACGCTGTTTCCGTCAGGAATTGGTGCTGTCTGCCCATTGAAGAAGTGATGAACCCGCAAACGGAAATTTGAAGCAATCCTAGCGCCCGAGACCACCAACGGCTAAGTCCAGGGCGACCGTCGTGGAGGTCGATGGGAGACTTCGACGTCGACCTCGGGGAGCTACTCGACGGCGGGAACAGGATGACCACGAAGCTACCCGGTATCGAGGTCACGACGCAGCTGACCGAGGCGAACGCCGACGAGCTGGAGCGGCTCCACCGCGAGCAGCTGACGTTCGCGCTCGAGCACGCCGAGGACGCCAAGGAAGCCTCGCGGATGTAGGTCGGGCGCGACCGCGATGGTGAAGGCGATCGCCCATCGTGTCGCAGGCGGGTCCAGGGTCCCGAGTCCTGGGTCCAGGGTCCAGTCCTGGGTCTGGGGTCCAAAGTCCTGAGTCCGGGGTCCTGCGTCCCATGGCCTGAAGCGGTGCCGCGAGTCCCGGTCGTCCCGTCCCCGACCGCCACGCCTTAGCCGCCCCCGTCCCTACCGAGGGGCGATGCGAGTCGGGGTCATCGCGGACGTCCACGCGAACCTGGTCGCCCTCCGGGCGGTGTTCGAGGACATGCCAGCCGTCGACGCGGTGATCTGTGCCGGCGACGTGGTCGGCTACAACCCGTGGCCCGGCGCGTGCGTCGAGGCCCTCCGGGAGCGAGGCATCGGGACGGTGATGGGCAACCACGACCGGGCGGTCGTCACCGGGACCGGTTTCGCAGGCAATCGCATGGCCGACGCGGGGGTCCGCCACGCCCAGGAGGTGCTCGACGACGACCTGACGTGGCTCCGCGGGCTCCCGAACGTCCGCCACTGCTTCGACGATCGGGTGAAGGTGGTCCACGGCCACCCCGAGGACCCGGACCGCTACACCTACCCGGCGCTGTTCTCCGAGCGGCTGCTCGACGCCGAGGACGTGCTCGTGATGGGCCACACCCACGTGCAGGCGCACGAGACGTTCGACGGCCGGGTCGTCATGAACCCGGGGAGCGTCGGCCAGCCCCGCGACGGCGACCCCCGCGCCGCGTACGCGGTCGTCGACCTCGCCGGCCCGACCGTCGAGGAACGCCGCGTCGACTACGACGTCTCGGCCGTGGTCACGGCCATCGAGGAGGCCGGCCTCCCGGAGGAGACGGGCTCGAGGCTGCGGAAGGGGCGGTAGGCCGGCCCAGCCGGGGAAATGCGCAGCTTCTCCTGGCCTCCTGCGTCGCGAGGTTCACGTCGGCTGGATCCACTCGCCGGAACCTACCGATACCTCAGTCGGCCGCGGAGACGAGCGGCTCCCTGGGTTCGAGCTCGGCGGAGAAGTGCCTGAGCTCGGGGTTCGGGGGCTCGTCGACGACGTCGAGCCCGCCCAGCTCCTCGCGTCGGCCGTGGACGGCCGCGAACGTCTCGGCGACGTGCTCGAGGTGCTCGCGTCCGTAGGTCCGCCGCGGGAGGGCCAGGCGGACGAGTTCCGGCCGGTCGGCCCCTGGGAAGGCGAAGCTGCCCAGCTCGACACACCGGACCGCACCCTCGAGGTAGGCGGCGCAGACGAGCGCCTGCCCGGGGAACGCCTCGGGTTCGACGTGGGGGAGGAACCGCTCGGCGTCCACGTAGACGGCGTGGCCGCCGAACGGCCGGTAGACCGGCACGCCTGCGTCGGCGAGCCGCTCGCCGAGCTCGGCGACGCTCGCCAGACGCCCTTCGACGTACCGCTCCGCGACGGCCTCGCGGAGCCCGACCGCCATGGCCTCGAGGTCCCGACCGGCCATCCCGCCGTAGGTGGGGAAGCCCTCGTAGAGGATGGCCCGCTGTTTGACCGCCTCGAACAGCGCCTCGTCGCGGCAGGCGACGAAGCCGCCGACGTTGACGAGCGCGTCCTTCTTGCCGCTCATGATCACGGCATCCGCGTACGAGAGCTGCTCGCGGACGATCTCGGCGACGCTCGCGTCGTCGAGCGCCGCCTCGCGGTCCGCGACGAAGGCGGCGTTCTCCGCGAACCGGCAGGCGTCGACGACGAGCGTGGCGTCGATCTCCGCGGCGAACTCGGCGACCGCCCGCGTGTTCTCGACGCTGACAGGCTGGCCAGCCATCGAGTTGTTCGTGATCGTGAGGACGATCACCGGGACCGCCCCGGCGCCGACCTCGTCGACGACGGCCTCCAGGCGGTCGAGGTCCATGTTCCCCTTGAACGGCCGATCGGGATCGCCGGCGGGGTCGAGCGCGACCTGGAGCGGACAGTCCACCGGGTCGGCGCCCTGGTTGGCGACGTGGGCCCGCGTGGTGTCGAAGTGGGTGTTGTTCGGGACGACGTCGCCCTCCTCGAGGAGCGCGCCGTAGAGGAGGTTCTCGGCGCCGCGGCCCTGGTGGGCGGGGACGACGTGCTCGAAGCCCATGACCTCCCGGACGGCCTCCTCCAGGCGGGCGAAGGAGCGACTGCCCGCGTAGGACTCGTCGCCGCGCTGGAGGGCCGCCCACTGCTCGTGGCTCATCGCCCCGGTGCCGCTGTCGGTCAGCAGGTCGACGTAGACGTCCCCGGAGTCGAGGTTGAAGACGTTGTAGCCGGCGGCCGCGAGCGCGGCCTCCCGACGGTCCCGGTCCGGGAGGGTGATCGGCTCGACGACCTTCGCCCTGTAGCTCCGCATACGCGTCGCTCCGGCAGGCGGCGTGAAAAACCTCTGTGCGGCAGTCGGTACACGAACGGACGGGTCTGTGCCTCGGGGCACCGATCCGACGGTCGGGTGGGTCGCTCCGAGGATCCGGCCGATGGCGTCCCCAGTCGATGGCCAGCCGAGACGGGCGGACAGTGTCGACCGGGCCCACGCCAGCCCGCCAGCCCAGCAACTCACCAGTCCGCGACCTCACCAGTCCGCGACCTCACCAGTCCACCATCCCTTCAGGTCATCAGTCCACCGGTCTCCAGTCGCCCGGCTCTCTAACCCCGGGCCATCAGCCCAGTCGGACCGGAACGAGCCCTCGAGCCAATCTTGTCCGACGGAGAGAAACCCGACCCCACCGACACGACGTAAACGATCATCTGCCCGAAAAACGGCTCGTCACGGGCGTTATCAGTGCCTGAAAACGGTCCACAGACGGGCCGAGGCGACCATCTTGTCGGCCCGATCGGCCGTGGCTCCCGGAGCGGCCCGTTTGGCGGGCTCACTGGACCGGAGGTCCGTTTCGAACGCGCGAAAACGATCGTGAACCGTATGCACGATTCCACGCCTATTAGGCCACGTCCGGGGAAGGACCGGGCACCCAGGAACGCCTTGGGGTGGGATCATGGAACACGAACTGTCGACCTCGAACACGACGGACAGCCACGGGGGGTGGTCGCCGTCCTCGCACAGCTCACCGCCCGACTCCTCGCCGAGCGGGGCGGGCGCCAACGACGCTCCCGGTCTGGCCGAGGTACCGCTCGGCGATCCGGCACCCCCGGGGTCGCTGCCGATACGTGTCCTGCACGTGGACGACGAGCGGACCCAGCGCGTGCTGACGGCCACCTGGCTCGAGCGCATCGCGTCCGACCTCACCATCCGGAGCGTCGCCGACCCCGCGGACGTCCTCGCCTGGATCGAGGCCGAACCCGTCGACTGCGTCGTCAGCGACCTCCAGATGCTCGGACGCGACGGCCTGGAGCTCTGCGAGGTGGTCCGCGACGCCTACCCCGAGATTCCCTTCGTCCTCTTCACCAGCCACGACGAGGCGTCCGTCGTCGACCGCGCCGCCGACGCCGGCGCCACCGCGTACGTCCGGAAGTCGCCGGGCGTGGACCAGTTCCGGCGGCTGGCGATCGCCGTCGCCGACGCCGTGGCCCGTCCGCAGCCCCCAGCCTCCCCCGTCCGCCCGGCGGACCCGACCGTCGAGTTCGAGCCGGCCGCCGCGAGCGGCCCCGTCGGGATGGACGAGACGACGACCGGCGACTGATCTCCGGTGATTGATCACGGGGGACTGATCGTACGGGGCCTTCCCACCTCGGCACCCATCCATCGGCCGCGATAGCGATCGGCGTACGTGTTCGTCATTTCCACGAGAGCAGTGTACCGGTACAATGACTTCGCCGTGACCGACCCGGAGCATCTACGCAGCACGGTACGGACGGGGCAGTGATATTGATCGTTGATACATCGAACGGGTATACGAGGTATCGGAACCGGTATGCGAGGTACCAAACCCGTATACCTGTGAGATCACTCCTGATAGACGGTGACGTTTGGAGCGATGGTGGCTCCGGCAGGTTCCGCTGTCGGCGCTTCAGCCTCGACGTGATCGACATGGGTTGCGATGGTCTCCGGAAGGGTATCGACATCGGGCCACATGAACTCTACACGGTTCCCGCTTGGATCTCGGATATAACACTGCACGACGCCGTT
>SLIW01000074.1 GCA_007135435.1 Natronomonas sp. | reverse complement strand
TCCGTTCGCGGACCCGCCGAGAGTTGAACGCTCCTCGCTCGACTCTCGGGGTCGCCCGCCATACGCGACACAGGGAGGCCCGCGGCGCTTCGCTGTCGCTCAGCACCGCTCGCTGGATTGTGTCGCGAAGAATCGAGTGGGACCGCCGAGAGTCGAACTCGGGTCCTACGCACCCCATGCGCAGAGGATACCACTACCCCACGGTCCCTCGCGTCTCGAGAGAGGGCGGTTCGACGTTTAAGGACTTCGCTTCGAGCCGTCACGGCCGCTCGGCGACCGGCGGTTCGTCGTCGCGGACCGCCATCGAGGCGACGGCGTCGTTCTCGTAGACCGCCGCGCCGATCCGGTGGCCGAGCACGTACCCGTCGTGGTCCGCCCAGACGCTCTCGAGCAGCTCACCGGTGGGCGCACGGACGTCCGCGATGACCTCGCCCTCCTCGACTACCCCGCCGGCGGCGACGCGGTGGCGGACGATTCCTGCTGTACTCGTCCGCGGTCCGCGGTACCGCCGCGTCCGGAAGTCGACCGGCACCTCGAAGCTGGGGGCGTCTCGGTCGACGGGTCCGGGGACCGACTCCAGCATGTCGAACGCCACCAGCGCCCGGAAGACCTCGGCGACGCCGGCGGCTCGCGCCGTCGGATCGACGGTCCCGTGCCCGCCGAGCTCGACGGTCACCGCCGGGACGCCGGCGCCGTTCACCGCCGCGCCGACCATCGACCGGTGGAGCCCGCGCTCGACGTACTCCGACGGCGGGTAGTGACCGACGACCGGGATTCCGAGCGCGTCCTCGAGTCGGTCGAGGGTCGCCGAGAGCTCCAGCGCCTCGCGCTCGGTCCGGAGGTCGCCGTGGAGAACGCGGTGCCGGATGACGAACGGCACAGAGTGGGCACCCGCGGTGTGGAGGTCCACGAGGAGGTCCGCGTCGGCGAACGCGTCGTAGAGGCGTTCGGCGACCCGCTCCTGGACCGTCGACCCGACCGCCGCGTCCTCGGTCGGATCGGGGAACGCCCGGTTCGGGTCCTCGTCGTGGTAGTAGGACCCGCGGCTGGCCCGGCGGAGCCCGGCCGGGTTCACCACGGGCACACAGACGATCCGACCGCGGACCGCGGCAGGGTCGGCGACGCCGACCCGGGTGGCGTTCCGTCGCTCGTGATACTCGCCCACCGGGGGTCCGTCGACGAACGCCTCTGCGACGTCCTGTGCGGCCGCGATGCCCGTCACCTCGTTTCCGTGGACGCCGCCGGTCACCCAGGCGGTGGGTCCCGGCTGGCCGCCCTCGACGACGACGACGGGGAGCCGCTCCGGGTCGCCGGTCGGCAGGTCCGCGGCCTCGAGCCACCCGCGAGCGACCGATCCGGGGTCGGCATCGGGCAGACGCATACCGGAGTGTGGGTGGCCAGCACCAAAAGCGAGAGGGCGTCCCGGTGATCGAAGAGGGTGTCCTGGCGATCGGAGGTCGGTCCGACCTCAGACGAGCACCCGCTCGAGCTCGACGACGGTCCCCGCGTCGGCGTCGGGATCGCCGACAAGCCGACCCAGGCAGACCGCCGCACCGTCCGGCGTCCGGCACCACACCAGATCCCCGTGCTCGGCGCCCTCTCTCGGGGCCTCGATGACCCCAGGGGCGTACACGGGAGCACCTTCCGCGATCTCGCGTGCGGCTGACGGAGCGACCGTCAGCGCGGGGAGCCCCTCGAGCGCGCGTTCGGCGGGTTGCACGACGCGCCGGAGGAGCGTCGCGTCGTCGTCCTCCCTCCAGAACGCCAGACCGTCGGCCAGGTCCTCGAGCGTGACCAGGCTCCGGTCGTCGAACGTCCCGGTTCGGGTCCGCCGGAGGTCCCCCATGTGGGCGCCGACGCCCAGCGCCAGCCCGAGGTCGTGACACAGCTTCCGGACGTAGGTCCCGCTGTCGCACTCCACCTCGAGCAGCGTCCGCCGCGGTTCGGTCTCCAGGGCCTCGAGGTGGTGGACCGTGCGCACCCGGAGGCGACGCGCGACCGCCGACTTCCGGGGTGGCTTCTGGTAGAGCGGCCCCTCGAAGTCGGCGAGCGTCGCCTCGAGGTCGTCCGGGAGCCGCCCGTGGGCCTCCAGGACGGTGACGTACCCCTTGCGGGCGTGGTCGAACACCTGGGCGGCCCGCGTGGCGGTCCCGGTGAGGATCGGCAGACAGCCGGTGACCTTCGGGTCGAGGGTGCCGGCGTGGGCCGCCCGCTCGACGCCCGCGAGGTCGCGAACCCAGGCGGCAACCTGGTGGGCCGAAGGGCCGGGTGGCTTGTCCAGATTGACGACGCCGAACTCCAGCAGTCGCTCGGGGTCCCGCTCGGACGGCGGACCGCGGGGACGGTACGTCATGGAGCCGGCCTCAGAAGTGGTACTCGACGCCCTCGACCGGCGTCTTCCCCTCGTCGCCGGCGGGGTCGTACCCCTCCAGCGCCGTCAGGACGACCTCGCAGACCGCCTCTGGTGACAGGCGGGCCGTGTTGAGCGCCAGGTCGTAGATGGTGAGGTCTTCGATATCGATCCCGTAGTACTCCCGGTAGCGGAGCGCCTCGCTGTTGCTCCGGGCCTCCGTCTCGCGACGTGCGAGGTCGACGGGCTTGTCCTCGCGGTCGGCGATCCGTCGGGCCCGCACGGCCAGCGGCGCGTCCAGCCACACGCGGAAGTCCGCGTGCTCGCCGGCCATCCAGCCGGCGAGCCGCGACTCCAGGACCAGCTCCTCGGCGCCGGCTGAGAGCTCGCGCTGGCGGCGGTCGAGGTCCCGGTCGATCTCGTCGTCGGTCTCGGCGAGCCGGTTCAGCTCGAGCGGCGTGAGGCCCCGCTCGTCGGCGACCTCCCGGAAGATGTCACCCCCGCTGACGTGCTCGTAGCCCAGCGACCCCGCCAGGGCGGCGGCGACGGTGCTCTTGCCGCTACCCGCCGGGCCCGAGATGGTTATCAACATATCAGCCCTCCGCCGCTGCGAGTGAAAGAGGTTACCCTTCCGCCCGCTCGGGCGACCCGTCCGGCCATCCAGGACGTCTCGATCCGCGCATCCGGCTGCCCCCACCCTGGTGCTGGATAGCCAGACCAGGCTCCGGCTGGTCCGATCGTAGCCGCTCGGGGTCCCCCGAACCGATGGCTGGAGACGGGGGTTGCCGATTTGCGGGGACCCTACTCGCCCGTAACGGGTACTTAGTGTGCGGCGGGCGACGTATCTGTGTGACTACTTAAATCCCGGCACGAGGGTCTCTAGAACTGATGCTACTCGATTCGGATACGGACGGCGGTAGGCTGGCGGGAACTGGCGATCGGCTCGTGGGCCTCCTCGGGTCCGGCCAGGGCGAGCGGGACGGCCCGTACCTGGTCGTCGACCTCGGGGGCGTCTTCGAGTACCTCCGCGGCGGCGACGTGGAGTCGCTCTTCGAGGAGGCGACGACCGAGCTGACCGAGGAGGAGACGGAGGACGGCGGCGGCCGACGTCGTTCGATCCTGGTCCGCCTCCTCGTCGTCGGGCTCTCGATCGCGGTGAGCTACGCATTGCGCTCCCGCTTCCGCGACGAGAAGGAACCGCTCGAGGGCCTCACCGAAGGGATCGGGGTCGATCAAGGTGGCACGGACCCCGACACCGGCAGCGACGGTGGCGGTGGGCGGGGGATCGTGTCGAAGCTCGTCGTCGGCGGCGTCGTTCTCGGTGCGGGCCTTGTCCTCCGTCGCCGGTTCCGCCGCGGGACGGTCGACGATACCGCCGCCGAGGGCGCCGAGGACATCGAAGGGCTCGCCCAGAAAGCGGCCCAGGTCGTCCGGCAACGCGGCGAGATGGTGGCCGAACGGATCGAGATGGGCAGCGAGAGCGCCGCCGAGCAGCTCGAGACGGGCGGCGAGGAGATCGAAGAGGAGATCGAAGAGCGGTTCGACGAGGCGGGTGAGGCGATCGAAGAGGCCGAGGACCAGGCCGTCGGGACCGACGACTCGACCGAGGGGACCGATGACTCGACCGAGGGGACCGAAGACGAGACAGAGGAGGTCGACGAACAGGCTGTCGGCGTCGACGAGACCGACGACTCGGCCGACGAGACCGAGGAGTAGCCGCTCGGGCAGTCAGCACGAATATTCGACTCCGTACGTGGCAACGCACCGCCCGTACGTGGCAACGCACCGCCCGTACGTGGCAACGCACCTCGGCCGCTGTTTCTCCTGTGGCTGTCTACTATCCGCTCCACCGTCATCTTCAGCGCTAGCGGTTGAACCCTCGACGAGATAGAAGTGTCAGCGCGGAGCCGTGACCGTCAGTTCTCGATGGTTCACAGCGGATGGACAGGCCCCGGATGAGCGGTCCCGTGTCGGATCCGTCTGGGTCCCGCCCCGCCCTCGCTCACGTCGGCGTCGTCTGGATGTTGAGCGCCTTGCGGAGGATCTGGGTGAAGCACATCGAGCAGACGAAGTACCAGACGATCCACACCTGGATCGGCCCCAGGATGCCGAAGGTCCAGCCGACCTCGCCGACGCCCGGCATGACGATCGGGGCGAGGTCGATGTCGCCGTAGAGCGGCTCGCCGCGGAAGCCGACGATGGCGTACATCCACAGGAACACCGGGATCGTCAGGACCATGATCCAGACCATGGGGCGGAACTGCTCTTTGAACATCCCGAGGTTGTCCGCCATCGCCTCCATCTGCTCTTGCTGGATCTTCTCGAGGGCCTCGTCGTCGCCCTGTTCCTTGGCCTCCTTCTGCTTCTTCTGGATGTCCTTCATCCGCTGCTGGTAGGCGCCCATCACCTCCATGTCCATCAGGTTCGACTGCAGCAGCGTCGAGTACAGGCCGGTGAACATCGCGAGCACCATCACCACGGCGAAGAACGGGAGCCCGAACACCTCGATGAGCGGCCCGAGGACCAGGTGGAACGTCTCCGCCAGCGGGTCGCGCACCGACTGGAACGTGTATCCCGCGAACATGGCGACGGAGGCGACCGCCGCGAGCTTGTCCCACTTCGACCACGAGGAGTCCGTGTCCGGCGCCGGCGGGATCTCGAGGTCGTCGTCCTCCAGGGTCTCCCGGACGCCGTCGGGGTCCTCGACGTGGAAGCCCTCCCCGTCGGAGTCGACCAATACGCCCTTCTCGATGAGCCGGCCCCACTGGCCGCTGGTCAGCTCGTCGGAGACGTCACCCCACGAGACCGTCCCCTCGTCGGTGCGCTCGAGGACGTACTGGAGGGCGCCCTCCATCTCGGGGTCCTCCTTGACGAGCTCCTGTACCTTCGCGGCCGTGCGTGCCATTACCGTCTCTAGCGAACCGGTGGTAATCAACTTTTTACCTTCCGTCCGATCCCGGGACGGACGGTGGGCGACAGAATATCGCCTTCCAGTGGCGTCGTCAGGTGGAGTCAGCGTCGTCCGCGTCCTCGCCCAGCCGTCTCGACAGCCCCTCGAACCGCGCTCGCATCCGCTCGCGCCGCGCCGCGGTCTCTTCTGACAAAAACACGAGGTCGACGAGGTCGTCGGCGGCGAAGGTCACCTCGCAGACCGCGCCCTCCCCGGCACCGTCCGGCAGTTCCTCGTGGGAGCAGTGACGTTCGGCGACGGTCTCGCCGTCGTCCTCCACGAGGAGCACTGCGCGGCCCTCGACGATCCGGTCGACGGCCGCCGTGTACGTCCCGTCGAGGTCCGGACTCACGTCGCCACCCCCACGGCGGTCGTCTCGGCTCCGGTCTCGTGCACGGGGGATGCCAGGCGGCCGTCGGCACCGCTACCGTCGTCCCCTCCGCGGCCTTCGACGACGAACCGCTCCTCGCCGGGGTCCGACGGGTGGGCAGTCGCCTCGTCGGCCTCCGTGATCTCGAGGGGGTCCGTCGACGCGTCGTGCTGGGTCGAGACCGCGATCTCCCGGCCGTCGCTCTCGAAGACGACCGTGCCGTGCACGCCGGTCCAGGTCGTGGCGACGTCGCGGTCGGCGAACCGCACCAGCGGTTCGTCGTGTGGGTGGCCGTACTGGGAGTCGTACGCCGAGGAGATCACGGCGGCCTGGGGGTCGACGGCGTCCAGGAACGGGCCACTCGAGGAGGTGTTCGAACCGTGGTGGCCTGCGTGGTAGACGTCGGCCCGGAGCGCCTCGCCGTGCGCGTCGACGAGCCGTGCCTCGGCGTCCAGCTCGGCGTCCCCGGTGAAGAGGAAGGACGTCCCGCCGAACTCGAGGTGGACGGTCACGCTGTTGTAGTGGAGGTCGTCGCCACCCGGCTCCTCGGGGTTGAGGACCGTCGCCTCGACGCCCGCGAACGGGATGCGGTCCCCCTCGGCGACCGCGAAGAGGTCGACGTCGTGTCGCTCGACCGCGTCGAGGTACCGCTCGTAGGTCTGGGTGGTGTGCGGCACGCCGGAGTCGTAGATAGCGCCGATCCCGTCGCGCTCCTCCTCGTAGTGGTCGATCACGGCCTCGTGGCCGCCGATGTGGTCGGCGTGGGCATGCGTGGAGACGAGGTGGTCGATCCGGTCGACGTCGTGGGCCTCCAGGTAGTCGATGACGGTCGCGCCGTCGTCGCGCCAGTCGCCGGAGTCGATCAGCATCGTCTCCTCGTCGGTGCGCAGCAGGGCCGCGTCGGCCTGCCCGACGTTGATGACGTGCACCTCGAGCGTCCCGTCCGGGTCGTCCCCGGAGCCCCCGTCGTCGGCTGTCGACCCGGGCGTCGGCGACGGCGTCGCGCCATCGGTGGCTGTCTCGTCCGACTGCGGCGATGGGGTCGGGGACGCCACTGTCGACGAGCCGTCGGCCGTCGGGGTGGACTCTGCCGTCGGGGTGGAATCTGCCGTCGGGGCGAGTCCAGCCTCGGTACACCCACCGAGGATGAGCACGGCACCGAGGAGCACGAGGAGGAGGACGTGACGACTGCGGAGTTGCATTCACTCTCGTTCCGCGTGACGGCTACTAGGGTCTTGTGTTCGGTTGATTGGCGGGTGGCTGGCCGGACGTCACGCGACAAATGCCGACACGAGATCTGAGTCGCACATTACCGGTGCTCGAGGGCGGGGGTCTCTCCGGTACCCCGCGCTGAACTCGCATCCCTCGCAGAAGTCACGCCCGCGACGTCACGCCCGCGACGTCACGCCCGCGGAGTCACTCCCGCGAAGCCACTCTCGCGAAGTCACTCCCGCAGCCGCTCGCGGACGCGCGAGAGTCGGCCGCCGCCCCCCGTCCCGTGGTCGACCTCGGAGGCGGCGACCTGCTCCGCGCGCCGTTCGAGCTCGGCCTCGTCGATCTCTCCCCGGGCGTACCGCCGGCGGAGCGTCTCCATGGGGTCCTCGTCGCTCTCCTCGGCGTGGACCACCTGGTACTCCGTGTGCTGGAGGTACTCGTAGACGGCGTAGGCGACGTTCCCGAGGCCGAAGGACCACCAGACGGTCGCGAGCCCGACGACGAGGTGGCCCAGCCGCGAGCCGTAGCTGGCCCGCTTCATGACGACCCGCTCGGTGCCGTCCTCGACGACCCGCCAGCCGTCCTCGCGTGCGGCGTCGATCCGGCGCTGGAAGTCCCGGGACTTCACGCCACGAACTCGGTCGTCGCCGGCCAAAAAGCATCCGCCGCCCGTCGCCCATCG
>SLIW01000582.1 GCA_007135435.1 Natronomonas sp. | reverse complement strand
CGCGAGGTCGGGCGTGCAGGTACCCGGGCGACGATGATCCTGCGGTACATGCTGGGATCGCGGTAACCCGGCACCGCCACCGGACTGGCCGTCCAACACCGCCACCGGACTGGCCGTCCAACACCGCCACCGGACTGGCCGTCCAACACCGCCACCGGACTGGCCGTCCAGAACCGGCACTGGACTAGCCGTCCTCGCCTTTCGTATCCTGGCCCGCGGTGCGATCCGCTCCCGAGCGCGCCGCTGGCGGGGTCTCCGGCTCGTGGGTCGCACTGCCGACCCCGTCGCTGCCGTCTTCCGCCGGCTCCTCACCGCTCGTCGGTTGCAGGAAGAAGTAGGCGAAAGCGCCGAAGGCGGCGCCGAGTCCGAGACCCCACTCGACCCCGAGTCGGGGGTCGCCGATCAGGAACCCCCCGACGGTCATCATCACGAACGCGAGGGCGAAGAACGCCGACGCGCGGGTGAAGTCGTCCTCGACGAGGCTGCTCATCGCCGGACGTACGGGCCAGGAGGTCGTTAAACGATGTGTTTCGGGACGAAGACCACAGCCGCGCCAGTGTGCACGGCCGGGGAGGGTTCACGTGCAACCGGCGGCCCAGGAGCCCTTGCCCTGGAGTTCGCGGGCGAGGCTGTGCTGCTGGATTTAGGTGGTGCCGTTGGAGATCTGGGGGTGCCCTCGGAGACCTGGGTGATCGTGGCATCGCGGCAGAACCGCGGGCCCTACTCGCCGTCGACGTACTGCGCCTCCCACTCCCGTCGCGCCTCGATCTCCCGATCGCCACGTCTCGTCACCCGGTAGACGTTCGTCCGGCGGTCCTTCTGGCCCTTCTCGACCAGCCCCTTGTCGACGAGCGTGTCGAGGTTCGGATAGAGCCGACCGTGGTGGATCTCCTTCTCGTAGTAGTCCTCCAGTTCCTCCTTGATCGCGAGCCCGTGGGGGTCGTCACGTCCGGCGATGACGTAGAGCAGATCCCGCTGGAAGCCTGTCAGGTCGTGCATCGGTAAGTTCTGTTTGCATGTTACTATGGAGTTAGGTTAAATATATCGGAAGCTCGCCCGGAACGGCAATCCGTCGAACGCCCGGCAACACGGTCCAGGTCCACGGTACCGCCCTCCTGGGATTCGACCCCAGGTCGTCCACGTGCTGTCGGTGAAGTGATGCTTGGCGGCGTTCGATCCTCTCATCGGTCTACCATCTTCGGACGTCGATCCCCTGACCGCCACCGACTGGACGGCCCGGACCGGCCAACCTTATGGGACACGGGAGCGTAGCGATCCGCATGGAAGAAGTGCTCTTCAAGACGGAACGGCGCCAGAGCCGCGACGAGATCGCCACCCTCCTCCGGTCGGTCGCCGAGAAGCTCGAGGCGGGCGAGCCGATCACGCTCTCGTCGGGCGACGAGAGCGTCACGCTGGACGTCCCGGCCCAGCCGACCTTCGAGGTGAAGGCCGAACGGGAGGGCGAGGGAACTGGGACGGAGCTCAGCGTGGAGTTCGAACTCGAGTGGGACGAACACGGTGGCGGAGACGGCGACGGGTCCCTCGAGATCTCCTGACCGACGGATCGGGTGGATTCGCGATTCCTGGTACCTTCGGCCGGTTCCGCGATCACAGTGCCCGTCCGCGGATCGTCGACCCGCCGACCGTCGGCGCGCTGTTCGACTGATTGTCGAAGCGCTGGCTTCCAGGTATTCAGCGGTTCGGCTCTCGCTCGCGCAGAGGCCAGGGTCAGCGGACAGGATGTGGGCCGTGCGCGGCTGCGACAGGCGCGCGTTGAGACAAGCGTGTTAAGAACGTGTTAAGACGGGGGCGCGCTGAAACAGGCGGTCGCTGCGAGGAGCGCGGGAGCGAACGATCGGGATCGAATCACTCGCATGAATCCCCGAGCCGTCGCTCCGTCGTTCTGTGCTTTCTGTAGCGAGTGGAAAGCGGCCGGCCGGTGAAAAGGTCGGCCGGCAGCTTGCCGCCCTGAATTGGTCCCCGCTGACGCTTCGGCCCTCCAAGCGAAGCGTCGACTGAACCAAGTGGTTGCCACCTCATAAATGTACCGACACTGACCGGTGTCAGATGTACTCCTCCTCGAGGACCCACCCCAGGGCACGCCGGTAGTAGGTGAACATCTGCCGGACACCCTCGTGGTTCATCTCCTCGTCCTCCAGCTGCGCCTTCAGGAACTCGTACTGCTCGCGGATCTCGTCCTCGTCACGCATGTCACGGACGACGGCCCGCGGGGAGTTGAACCTTGGTCACCCGGAGGTGGTTCCGATCTCGTCCTGGCCGGCCGACCAGCGCGGGAACGATACCACCGAACGAACCACAACACCGAACCCGTCGGCGGTGCTGTCGTCGGTATGCACGTCCACGTCGTCGCGACTGGCGGAACCATCGCCTCGACCGCCGAGGGGAGCGAGACCGGCGCGGCCCCGGCCCTGTCGGGGGCCGACCTGGTCGAGGCGGTCCCGGAGCTCGAACGGCACGCCGAGGTGACCGCCGAGACCGTCGCGACCCGTCCGGGGTTCGACGTCTCGCCGGCCATCTGCGCGCGCGTCGCACGGCGCGTCCGCGACTGCCGGGACGAGGTCGACGGCGTCGTCGTCACCCACGGCACCGACACGCTCGCCGAGACGGCCCGGTACCTCGAACTCACCTGCGAGGGCCCCGTCGTCGTGACCGGCTCCCAGCGGCGGCCGGACGAGCCGGCGAGCGACGCGCCCACGAACCTGCTGACCGCGGTGCGCGCGCTCGCGGACGAGCGGACGCGCCGCGGCGCCTACGTGGCCTTCGACGAGGAGCTCCACGCGCCGTCGACCGTCCGGAAGGCCCACACCTGCGCGCTCGGGGCCTTCCGGTCCCCGGAGGCGGGTCCCCTCGCGCGGCTGACCCGCCGCCGGATCCGCTGGCACCGGGATCCGTCGCCGCCCGAGACGCGGCTCCCGATCCCCGATCCCGGCGACCAGCCGACTGTCGCGCTGGTCGTCTCCGCGTCGGGCGTCGGTCGGGAGGCCTTCGACGCCGTCGTCACGGACGCCGACGGCGTCGTCGTCGCCGGGACCGGACTCGGGAACACGACGGCGGCCCTCGGTCGCGCCATCGCGGACGCCGACCTGCCGGTGGTGATCGCCTCGCGGTGCCACGCCGGGCCGACGGAGCCGATCTACGGGACGCCGGGCGGCGCCGCCACGCTCGCCGGGTACGACCACGTCCGATTCGCACACACCACGCCGTGGGCGGCCCGCATCGAACTGCTGCTGGCGATCGCCGCCGACCGGGTCGACGACCACTTCGAGCGCTTCGACACCTAGGCGCGACGCTCGTCACCCGGCCCGTGGCGTTCGACCCCGTGTCGTGTTCGATCCCGTGGCGTGTTCGACCCCGTGGCGTGTTCGACCCCATGTCGTTTTGGTCCCGCACGCGTCAACCACGGACATGAAGATCCGCGGTCGACGCGAGTGCGCGGACTGCGGTCGGGCGTGGTCCTACTACGAGACCGGCGCGGTGCGGTGTCCAGACTGCGGGAGCCTCCGGAGCCTCGGCGTCGACGACGAATGGTCGCTGCACACCGCGAGCCCGGCGACCCTCGACCTCGCACCGGTCCGCGCGGCGATAGACGACGAGCCCCTCCGCCGCCTCGCCGAGCGAGCCTCCGAACGGTGTCAGGAGTTCAATCGGGGGTACGGGTTCGTCGACGCAGGGGCGCTCCAGCCGCTCGACGACACGTACCTGGCGGCGATGGAGCTGCGAGCGGTCGCCGGCGAGCTCGCGCGACGGATGGACGTCGTAAACGAGGAGGAGTGGTACTTCACCCGGCTCCTGCGCGCGGACGCCGGCGACCGCCCCGCCGTCGAGGAGGTCCCGTCATCCGTGGCGGCGTTCCGCGGGCTCGCGTACGCCGACGCCGTCGACGCGTACCGATCGGACCTCCGGACGTACCTGGAGGATCGCCCCGACCCGAGCGTCGGTCGGATCCTCGAGCGGCTCGACGTCCACGTCAGGCGGATCCAGGCGCTCGACGGCGACGTCCCGCCGCGGCACGCCGAGGCCCTCGTCGAGGCGGCGAGGGACGTCGGTCGCCACGTCGTCGAGGGCGACGAGGCCGACCTCGCGGATGCGCACGCCAGGCTCGACGGCCTCGAGTAGGGGTCCTGACCAGCGAGTGGTGCCGATCATCGCTCTGCGTACAGGCGACACGCTCCACGTCTGCGTCCCGTGTGCCGCACGTCAGCTGGCGGGACGCAGGTGATCGCTCAGGGCATACGGCCGGTGGCCTCGCTTTCGGTTATAAACGTTGGCCATGATGCGAGCGTGCTCACGGTCGACGAGATGATCGCGGAGTATCGAACCGAATCGAACCGTGATCTGTTGGCCAGGTCTCAGCCATCGTAACGTGGTGTGGCGGAAATAGTGGCGTGGTGTGACTGGTATCGAGGCATGGTGTGGCCGGTACAGAGGCGTGATGTGACTGGTATCGTGGCGTGGTGTTCCCGAAGACGGGGCGGTGCGTGATCGGGGCGACGATCCGGCGCCGTTCGAACCCGGCTGCACCGGGGCGGCCGCCATCGACGCACCGTCGTGTCTCGGCGCACCCTCGTCACAGCTCACCGGCGAGCACCTTCGCCGCGGTCAGGACCGGGTCCCAGGTCGTGTTGAACGGCGGCGCGTACGCCAGGTCGTAATCGGCCAGCTCGTCGACCGTTGCACCCTCGGTCAGCGCGCCTACGATGGCGTGGCTGCGGTGGACCGCGCCCTCGCCGTACTCGGAGACCATGCTGGCGCCGAGGACCCGTTCGGTCTCCCGGTCAGCGGTCAGCGTGACCGTCACCGTCCCCCCTTCTGGGTAGTAGCCCGAGCGTGACTTCGCCTCGATGGTCCGGGTGACGGGGTGGAACCCCGCCTCGCGTGCGGTCCCGGGATCGAGGACGCCGGTCCTGGCGGCCTCGACGTCGAAGGCCTTCACCGCGGCCGTCCCCGCGACGCCGCCTCCCTCGGTCGGATCGCCGGCCACCGTCTGGCCGACCGCCCGGCCGTGACGGTTCGCGGTCAGCGCGAGCGGGACCCAGACCGGTTCGCCGGTCACGACGTGTTCCGCCTCGGCGCAGTCGCCGGCGGCGTAGACGTCCGGGAGGTTGGTCTCGCGGAATTCGTCCGTCGCGATCGCGCCGGTCGGGCCGAGGTCGACACCCGCGTCCACGGCGAGGTCGATCCGCGGGTCGACGCCGGTCCCCACGAGGACCATCTCCACGGGGACCCGGTCGTCCCCGGCAACGACGGCCCTGACCCTCCGATCCCCCTCGAACGCCTCCACCTCGGCGTCGAGGTAGACGGCGACGTCCTGGGCGTCGAGGTGGTCGGCGACGACCTCGCTCGTCGCCTCGCTGAACCCCTTCAGGACGCGGTTCCCGCGCTGGAAGAGGTGCACCTCGAAGTCGTTCGCCGCCAGGGCCTCGGCCATCTCGATCCCGATGTAGCCGCCGCCCACCACCGCGACCGGACCGACGCACTGCTCGAGGTACTGGCACGCCGGTCCGCGATCAGGCTGGTCGGCGGGGCTCGACTCCCGCGAGCGGGCGACGAAGTCCCGCAGGTCACGCCCGTCGCTCATCGACCCGAGCGTGTAGACCCCCTCGAGGTCGGTCCCGTCGAACGGCGGGACGACCGACGACGCTCCCGTCGCGAAGAGGAGGTGATCGTACCCCTGGACGACGCGCTCGCCGTCGTCGTCGGTGGCCGTGACGGTCTCGGATCCGGGGTCCACCTCGACGACCTCGTGGCCCGTCCGGAGGTCGATGTCGCGCTCCTCGCGGAACTCTTCGGGGGTAACCGACACGAGGTCCTCGAGCGACTGGATCTCGCCCTTGATATAGTACGGGAGGCCACAGGCGCCGTAGGAGACCCACTCGCCGCGCTCGAAGACCACGACCTCGAGGTCCGGCTCGTCGCGTTTCGCCTTGCTCGCGGCGGACATCCCGGCCGCGTCCCCGCCGACCACCACGAACGTCTCCGTGACCATGCTCACGGTTCGGCGGCGACGCGAATAAACCCCGGTCGTCGATGGACCCGTGGCGCCGTCTCAGCCAGTGAGGCGCCGTCTCAGCCAGTGAGGCGCCGTCTCAGCCAGTGAGGCGCCGTCTCAGCCAGTGAGGCACCGTCCTGGCCAATGACTACCAGCGGTTGGTGAGCTCGCCGTCACCGTCGTACAGCGGATACGCCGCACATAGCTCCTCGACCTCCCCGGCGGCCTCCCGCGTGACGCGCTCGTCGTGGGCTGCGTCGACGACCCTGGCGATGACGTCGGCGACGCGTTCGCACGCCGCCTCGTCCATCCCGCGGGTCGTTATCCCGGGCGTGCCCGCCCGGATGCCCGACGGGTCGAACGCCGACCGCGTCTCCCCGGGGACGGTGTTCTTGTTGAGGACCACGCCGACCTCCTCGAGGGCGGCCTCCGCGACGGCGCCGGGCGTCTCCGGGTGCGAGTCGCGGAGGTCGACCAGGACCAGGTGGGTGTCGGTGCCGCCGGAGACCAGCGAGAATCCGTGGTCGGTCAACCGGTCGCCGAGCGCCTCCGCGTTCGCGACGACCTGTCGGGCATACCGCTCGAACGAGGGCTCCAGCGCCTCGCCGAAGCCGACGGCCTTGCCCGCGATGTTGTGCAGGAGGGGGCCGCCCTGGCACCCGGGGAAGACCGCCGTGTCGATGGCGTCGGCGTGCTCCTCGCCGCACATGATGATCCCGCCGCGACCGGCCCGGATGGTCTTGTGGGTCGACCCGGTGACGAAGTCGGCGGTCCCGACCGGGGACTCGTGGACGCCGGCCGCCACCAGCCCGGTGATGTGGGCGATGTCGGCGAGGTGGTACGCGCCGACGCCGTCCGCCACGGCCTGGACGCGCGCCCAGTCCACCTCTCGCGGGTACGCCGAGTACCCGGAGACGATGACGTCGGGTTCGAACGACTCGGCGCGGGCCTCGAGGTCGTCGTAGTCGACGTAGCCGGTCTCGGGGTCGACCCCGTAGTGCTCGACCTCGAAGAGCTGCCCCGCGAAGTTCGCCGGGTGGCCGTGGCTGAGGTGGCCCCCGTGGGTGAGGTCGAGCGAGAGGATCCGGTCCCCGGGGTCGAGTATCGCGAGGTAGACACCCATGTTCGCCTGGGTCCCGGAGTGTGGCTGGACGTTGACGTGCTCGGCACCCCACAGCTCCTTCGCCCGCTCGATCGCCAGCGCCTCGACGGTGTCGGCGTACTCGCACCCGGCGTAGTAGCGGTGGCCGGGGTAGCCCTCGGCGTACTTGTTCGTCAACTCGGACCCCTGTGCGCGGAGGACCGCCTCCGAGGCGTGGTTCTCCGAGGCGATCATCGCCAGGGTGTTCTCCTGGCGGTCGCGTTCGCCCTCGAGGGCGTCCGCGACCGCCGGGTCCACCTGGCGAACCTGGTGATACCGCATAGGGCGAGGTCCGTGTCCGGGCGACAAGAAGATACCCGTTCGCGGTTCCCGGTCGACGCGGCCCGGATCCACAGGGAGGCGATTCCGGGCCCGCCGGGCGCGACCCCGGATTCGGCGAGAGTACGGACCCGACGAGGGCACAGACCCGACGAGGGCACGGACCCGACGAGGGCACGGACTCGGCGGGATCACCGACTCTGCGAGGTCACTGACTCGAACAGGTATCGGACTCGACGAGGTTTCGG
>SLIW01000176.1 GCA_007135435.1 Natronomonas sp. | reverse complement strand
TTGGTCACACATCCGACGTGACGGCCGGACCCACACACGACCTGTTCTGCCGAGTCACGGCTGATGCGTAGCATGTCGGCCGCTCCAGCTCGCTGCATCGTCGGGACTCCGGTTGGCCCGCTCCCGCTCATCAACATCGGGGGGCTTGATCCGGCAGATCCCCGGAACGGTGAAACATCCGAATCGAGCCCAGCCATGCCGACGGTCTGTGGGTTCTGGATCCACCTTCGAGAGACCCACAGCCCGTGAAGACCGGGTCACAGACCTCCGGCAGACAGGTGGACGACCACTCACACCTCGTCGACCTCGGAGAGCAACTCCCTCACGTGACGTCGGGAGTAGGTGACGCCGAACTCCTCGCGGATCAACCGCTGGACGAGTCTTGGTGTCCATTGCTGTGCATCGTCGAACCCGGCGGCGGCCGGTGACTCCTCGAGCAGCGACGCGAGCTGGGCCCGTCGGTCGGCCGACAGCTTCGGGGGACGGCCAGGGCGGTCGGCGTCGTAGACGACGGCCTCCAGCGGTTCCTCGTCGAGCCGTTCGAGGCGGGCCAGCCAGTTGTGGATCGTCGTCCGGGAGACGCCGTACCAGTCGGCGAGCGTCGACTGCGGGACGCCCGCCTTGTAGTTGATCCCGACGACCAGCCGCAGCGTCGCCCGCCGACCTGCGACCTCCTCGAGGTACCTCCGGAGCTCGTCCGCCGAGACGTCCTCCAGTCGTGCCATACCTGGAAGTGGTCGTATATGTTCAAATAATTTTCTCCGAATCTGCTCGGGCTCGCCGTCCAACGAGCGCCAGCGTGTGGTGCTGGAGGAGGTCCGCGTCGATCCGTGGTGAGTACGTCTCGAGGACGCGTCCGGCGACGCCCTCGAAGACGTCGTCGTCCGTGAGGCGCTCGAGCGTGGCCAGGACCTCGATGGAGACCGCCACGCTCGACGGGAGGATCCGGTCGCCCGTCGGCTGCGGATCGGTGAGCAGGCAGTGGTCGTGGCCCCGTGGGACGAACGAGAGCCGACCGTCATCGTGGAACGTCTCGACGAGCCCACGACCGACGTCCTCGGCGAACTGACCGTACTCGTCGTCGCCGGTCGTCCTGACGCACGCCAGCGCGCCGGCGGCGACGAACGCGTAGTCGTCGAGGTAGGCGTCGGCGTGGACCCCGTCGTCGTCCACGTAGCGGCCCACGAGTCGCTCGCCGTCCCAGACCCGGTCCCGGACGGACCGGAGCGTCTCGGTCGCCCTCCGCGAGAGGTCGTCGTCCGAGAGGACCTCCGCCCCTTCGGCCAACGTCCGGACGGCGAAGCCGTTCCAGCCGACGAACAACCGGTCGTCACGCCGCGGTGCCGGTCGCTCCGCACGGGCGGCACGAAGCGTGCGGCGCGCACGGTCGAGACGTTCTTCCACCTCCTCCGGCTCCAGTGAATGTGCCGACGCGAGTTCGTCGATCGATGCGGCGATCCGCGGTGCGCGAGGCTCGCCAGCGTCCCCATCGATCCCGAAGCGATCACAGACGAGCGCCGCCGCCTCCGTGTCCTGGAGGACAGATTCGGCCTCCTCCACGGTCCAGCCGTAGTACGCACCAGGCACCTCCTCGATCCCTCCACCGTCTCCCGCACCTCCATCGACGGTCCTCGTTGGGGGTACCCGACTCGACTCCCCGATCCCGGCGCGGTAGCCGCCCTCGGACGTCGAGAGCTCCCGGTCGAGGAAGTCGACGGTCCCGCGGACCGCGTCCGCGTAGCAGGGGTCGCCGACCGAACGGTACCCGACCAGGAATGCGCGCGCTATCGCGGCGTTGACCGGCAGGGTCTTCTCGCAGACCGGTTCCGTCCACTCGCGGTCCGCACAGCTCCGGAAGAATCCGCCGCCGAGGTGATCGTGGAGGGCGCCATCCGCCATCGCGTCGAGGGTCCGCGTCGCGACCGATCGGCGCCCCTCGCCGTCGGCGGCGCACAGGAGCTCGATCCGTGCTGCTTCGGGGAACTTGGCACCTGTACCCCACCCACCGTGCTCGGTATCGGCGGTCCGCACCGCCAGGTCGGCGATGCGGTCGACTCGATCGTCGGCGGTCGAGGCGGTGTCGGGGATCGTCGAGAGCGCCTCTGCCGCGTACCCCGCCCACTCCTCGGCGCGCGTCTCGAGCGCCTCCCGCACCGGTTCGCTGTGCCACTTCTCGGCGATCAGCTCGAGCAGGGCGGTGAACCCCGGCGCCCAGTCCTCGTGCTCCGGAGGGAAGTACGTCCCCACGTAGAACGGCTTCCCCGCGGGCGTGAGCCAGGCCGACAGCGGCCAACCCGCGTCGCCGGTCGCGACGCGGCAGATCGCCTGGTAGACGAGGTCGAGGTCCGGACGCCGATCCCGGTCGACGACGACGGGTACGAACGCCTCGTTCAGCAGCTCGGCCACCCCATCGTCCCGGAAGCTCTCCTCGGCCATGGCGTGACACCAGTGACTCGTCGCATAGCCGATCGAGAGGAAGATCGGGACGTCCTCCCGGCGGGCGGTCTCGAGGGTCCCTCGCCCCCAGGAGTACCAGTCGACCGGATCGTTCACCCGACGGCGGAGGTACGGACCGTCACCGTCACCCGGCCGATCCGGGTCCGAGGGCGTCGACATGGTATGGTAGCACCCCTCGACGTACAAATAGCTTCCTCACGGCCACCGCGGTTCCACCTGCCCATCGTGTTCGCTCCCGGCTATCCCGGCCTCAGGTGAGCAGTGACACGCTGGGGCGATTGCGAGACGCACGGGACGCTATTGGACTCAGGGTCGCTGTGAGACGGGATCGTCCGGAGTCGCCGCGCGGGCGAGGAGCTCGCCGGTGTCGTCGTCGAAGAGGAGGACCTTCCCCTCGTCGACGACCAGCCCGATCTCGTCGCCCTCGTCGAACGGGGCGTTGGCGTCCGTGACGGCGCGGAACTCGCCCTCGGGGCCGTCCACGGTGGTGTGGGCGCGGTCGTCGACCGGTTCGAACAGCGACAGGACCCCGCCGAAGTGGCCCGTGTCGGGGTCGGCGACCACCTCGACGTGCTGCGGGCGGATCCCGACGGCCACCGTGTCGCCGGGGGAGACCCTCGCGTCGGGCTCGAGGTCCATCGCGAACCGCCGCCCGTGGACGGAGACGTCGATCGAGTCGCCGCGCGCCGAGTCGACGGTCCCCTCGAGGTAGTTGATGCTGGGGTTGCCGACGAACGTCGCGACGAACGCGTTGGCCGGCCGGTTGTACACGGCCTCGGGTGCCCCGATCTGCTCGATCCGGCCGTCGTTGAGAACGACCACCCGGTCGGACATCGTCAACGCCTCCTCCTGGTCGTGGGTGACGTAGATCGTCGCCTTCCCGAGGCGCTTGTGGACCCGCTGGATCTCCCGGCGCATCTCGATCTTCAGCTGCGCGTCGAGGTCCGACAGCGGCTCGTCCATCAGGAACGCGATGGGATCCTGCACGATGGTGCGGGCGAGGCCGGCCCGCTGCTGCTGGCCCCCGGAGAGCTCGCCCGGGTGCTTGTCGAGCAGGTCCCCGATCTGCATGACCTCGGCCGCCTCCCGCGCGGTCTCGTGGCGGGTCTCCTTGTCGATCCCGGCGATCTTGAGCGGGTAGGCGATGTTCTGTCGCACCGTCATGTGGGGGTACAGCGCGATGTCCTGGAACATCATCGCGAGGTCCCGCTTGTTGGCGGGGACCTCCGTCACGTCGACGCCGTCGAACGCGATCGTCCCGCTCGTGGGGATCTCGAGTCCCGCGATGCACCGGAGGGTCGTCGTCTTCCCGCAGCCGGACGGCCCGACGATGGAGATGAACTCGCCGCTCTCGATGGCGAGGTCGATGCCGTCGACGGCGACCTCGGTGCCGGCCTTCACGCTGTACTCCTTTCGCAGATCGGTGATCGTTATCGATGACATGGTCGGGTGCGCTCCTGGTTGTCGACGGATCCGGGGGATCGGTCACGACTGGTTCGGTCTGTGCGCTCGGCAGGGCCCGCGCTGCTGGCGGATCCGGTCCGATCAGGGCGGACGCTCCGGATCGCCCGGACGGTCGCGAGCGGGCGGCTCGCGGTCACGGCGCACCCCCGGCGGACATGCCGTGGACGTAGTACTTCTGGAGGAAGTACACGAACAGCAGCGGCGGGATCAGGGCGACGGCACAGCCCGCCAGCACGAGCCCCCAGTCGATCTGGCCGCCGGCGAAGAAGCTGGCCTCGATACCCGTCGTGATGACGAACATGTCGAGGTCCGTCATGAGGACCAGCGCCATCGTGTAGTCGCCCCACGCGAACGCGAACGCGAGGATCGCGACGGCGATGATCCCGGGCTTGGCGATCGGGAGCGCGATGTCCTTGAACGCCTGGAACCGGGTCGCCCCGGCCATCTGGGCCGACTCCTCCAGCGAGTACGGGACGTTGAGGAAGAACTTCCACATCAGCCACAGCGAGAACGGCAACACGCGCGCCGTGATCGCGAGGATCAACCCGAGGTGGGTGTTGATCATCCCGATGTTGCTCCAGAGGATGTACATGGGGATGGCCAGCAGGATCGGCGGGAACATGTACGTGAAGAGGACCCCGCGGGCGAAGGTCCGTTTGTACGGCACGTCGATCCGGGTGAGGCCGTACCCCCCGAGGGTCGCACACGTCGTCGACAGGAGGACGACCCCGGCGGTCACGATGACCGTGTTCCGCAGGTAGATCGGGAACCGCGAGTCGAAGAAGAGGTCCGCGAAGTGCTCGACGGTGACCGTCGACGGGACCAGCGACGGGTTCCGGGTGATCACGTCGCCGACCGGCCTGACGGCGGAGGTGAGCATCCACAGCACCGGCAACAGGATCAGCAGCGTGACGAACGCGATCCCGACGTACAGGATCGACCGGCGGATCAGCCGACGGTGGCGGTACCGGAGGTGTCGCCAGACGGGGATGGACCCCCGGTAGTCCATGATCGTCGCCTCCTCGCGGTCGACCTCGTGGCTCGGTCCCTCGCGGTCCGCCCCGTGGCCCGGACCCTCGCGGTCGACCTCGTGGCTCATTCGGCGCGCACCTCCTCGGCGGGCTCGAGGACGTAGAAGTACGTCAGCGCGCCGGCGCCGACGATGACGAACAGCAGCACCGAGATGGCCGCGGCGTCGCCGAGGGCGGTGCGCTGGAACGCGACCTGGTAGGCGTAGATGACCGAGATCCGCGTCGAGTAGCTCGGTCCCTCGCCGGTGAGGATCCAGATGATGTCGAACTTGAAGAACATCCAGATGGTGTCCAGGAGGACCACGAGGAAGAGCACGCCCTTGAGGTTGGGCAGGGTGATGTCCCGGAACCGCTCCCAGGCGTTCGCCCCCATGATCTTCGCGGTCTCGTAGTGCTCGGAGGGGATCGACTGCAGCCGCGCGTACACCATGATGGTCACGAGCGCGTAGAACTTCCAGCTGTTGACCGCAGCGACGACGTAGAGTGCGGTGTCCGGGTTGCCGAACCACCCCCGGGTCGTCTCCATGATCCCGAGGTCGACGAGGGTCCAGTTGACGATCCCGAACGTGGAGTTCATCATGTAGGTGATCCCGAACCCCAGGATGGCCGTCGGGATCAGGAACGGGAGGAACAGGACCGCGCTCACGAACTTCTTGAACGGGAACGTGTGGTTCAACAGGAGCGCGACGGCCGTCCCGACGACGACGTGTATCGCGACGGAGACGGCGGCGAACGACGCGGAGAGCCACAGGCTGTGCCAGAACACGCGGTCGTCGAACAGGTAGTGGACGTAGTTCTCCAGGCCAACCCAGTGCCACTCGGGATCGAACGCGTGGATGTCGTGGAAGCTCGCCGCCACGGCCCAGAGGATGGGGAACGCCAGGATGAGCGTGAACAGCAGGACGACCGGGAGCACCGTGAAGCCGATCATCATCCGCCGCTGGGAGAGGAACTCGTAGAGCCTGTCCCGGCGGGCTCGCGATATCGGCATGACGGTTTCGACGTCGATCATCGTGGTGGCCTACGGATCGAGATCATTCCAGCGTTTCCGTCGACGTTCGAACGGTCCCATCGCTGTCCTCCTTCGCAATCACGTCCCGGGTGCGAGCCACCGACGGATGGCTGCTGCGCGGTGGGACGGCCGTCTCGGGCGGCCTGTCGTCGCGGCGGGTGCCCGGTGAGACGGCCGTCACGGGCGACCTGCCGTCGCGGCAGCGGCCCGGTGGGACGGCCGGCTCGGGCGTCCTGCCGTCGCGGCAGTGGCCCGGCGACGGGCGAGGACCGGACACTTGCTACGCCTCGAGATGGTCGGCCCGGAGGTCCTCGGCGATCTCCTCGAGCACCTCCTGGTGGTCGCGACCCTCCGCCAGCGCCTGGTTGACGACCCGCCCCATCGGGTGGCTCACGTTCACCTCGAACGCGCGCGGGTTCACGGGGTCGACCTCGGTGCCCCAGTCGACGAATTCCGACTCCTCGAGGCGGTGGTACTTGAGGTCGGAGTCCCGCCAGGGCGTCCCCTCCTTCATCTCCTCCCAGTGCTGGGCGAACAGCTCGTGTTCGGCCACCGACGTGAGGATCGGGTCCTGCTGGAGGTCCTCGGCGAAGTAGTAGCCCATGACGTTCTCGGGGTGGGCGAGGAACTTCAGGAACTCCAGGCCGACCTCCGTGTTCCCGTCGGCGGTCACCGCCTGCCCCTGGATGTTCCCCCACTGGCGGCGGTCCATCCCCTCGGGGACCGCGGGGTCGGTCTCGGTGATGTGCTCGGCGACGGGGGAGTCGATCGAGAAGATCTTCAGGTGGGTCCCGACCCAGTGGGCCTGGTAGGCCGACTCCGTCCCCAGGGCCGTGAACAGCTCGCTGTAGAACGCGTCGAGGTTGTCGTCGGAGTACTCGTAGAGCTCCTCCATGTGGTCGAGGGCCTCGCTCCACAGCTCGGCGTGGCCCTCCTGGTCGAGGACGACCTGCAGCTCGCCATCGTCGTCGCGGTCGAAGACCTGCGCGCCGAGGGTCCAGCCGTTGGTCAGGAGCTGCATGTCGTTGGCCCAGAGGCCGACCCGGATCGGCATGAAGTACCCCCGGGTCCCACCCGGTCCCTCGTCGTGTTCCGCGGCCATCTCGAGCTCCCGTTCCCACGAGTTGGGCTCGACGTCGAAGACGTCGTCGCGGTACCAGTTCCCGAAGATGTTCGCGTGCAGCGGGAGGTACTTGTCCTCGCCGTCCAGGAGGATCCTGAACTGGTCGTCGAACGACTCGCCCCAGACGTCCTCCCAGTACTCGAGGACCTCGGTGTGGTCCGCGAGCTGGCCCTGCTGGCCCAGCGAGGACGCCATGTTCAGCGACGCGTGGGTGACGTCCGGGGGGTCGCCCGCCTGGACCATCTGGATGAGGCGATCGCGATAGCCCTCCGCGTGCCCGGCGAACTCGATCGTCACCTGGGCGCCGGTCGCCTCCTGGAACCGGTTGGCCACGCGCTGCCAGAACTCCTGGTACTCCCGGTCGGACGACTCGGCGAGGTAGTAGATCTCCTCGCCGCTGAAGTCCGGCCACTCCCCCTCGGGTTCCTCCTCGTCGCCGTCGTCGACCTCGTCATCCACGTCGTCCGCGGTGTCGTCGGAGGGGTCGTCGTCGCCGCCGACACAGCCAGCGAGCGTGACGGCCGTCCCCGCCGCCCCCACGGAGGTGACGAAGTGTCGACGAGACACGATGGATTGACTGTTCGGTCCGTTGCCGCTGGGCCCTCGCGCCATGCTCGCTG
>SLIW01000048.1 GCA_007135435.1 Natronomonas sp. | reverse complement strand
AGCCCGGGTCTGGCCGTCCTCGAGGCCCGCCCGGGGACCTAGTCGTCCTCGAGACCCGCCCGGGGACCTAGTCGTCCTCGACGTCGAGCCGGACCTCGACGGATTCGGGGGCGCGGTGGACCGCGAGGGCGCTGTCGTCCTGGGTCCGCGACCGCACGTAGGCGAAGTACCACAGGAGGCTGACGACGACGAAGCCGACCGCGAGGACGATCTCGATCGGGTCCATGAACGCGATCAGGCCGAAGGAGGTCACGGCGCCGGCGATCGGTACCCACGGGTACAGCGGCACCTCGAAGGCGGGTTCGTACCCGACGGCGTCGGTCTCCCGGAAGACGATCAGCGCGACGTTCAGCAGGCCGTAGACGACCAGGTGGAGGACGGCCGCCGACTTCGCGAGGATCGCCACGTCGCCGACGAGGACGAACAGGAGGATGAACGCGCCAGTCAGGAGGATCGCCCGGCCCGGCGTCTTGAATCGGTCGTTGACCTCGCTGAGCCGCGGCGAGACGATCCGGTCGCGGCCCATCGCGTAGTTGATCCGGGAGGCGGCCAGGATCGACGCGTTCGCGGAGGAGGCCGTCGCGAGCAGGCCGGCGAGGGTGAGGAGGCCCACCCCGACCGCGGCCACACCGAAGAGCTCGCCGAAGACGAGCCCTGCCACGTCGGCGACCGCCGTCTCCGAGTCGGCGATGTCGCCCCGGTCGACGACGCCGAGGACGACCACCATGACGATCGCGTACAGGACGGTCACCACGACGACGCTGCCGACGATCGCCAGCGGCAGGTTCCGCTCGGGTTCCTTGATCTCGCCGGCGACGGTCGTGATCTTCACGAACCCGAGGTACGAGACGAAGACCAGCGCCGTCCCCGGGAGGACCGCGCCCCACCCCTCCGGGGTGAACGGCCGCAGGGTGGAGACGTCCGCCTCGATAGCGCCGAGGACCCCGAAGACGGCCAGGATCCCGAGCAGCCCGATCACGATGACGTTCTGGAGGTCGCCGGTCCCCTTGGTGGAGACGTAGTTGACGGCGACGAAGATCACGCCGGCGGCGAGCCCGCCGAGCTGCGCCTCCGAGAGGACGACCGGCCCGAGCGTCAGGGTCGGCGGTGCCACCACCGCCTCGAGGAGCAGTCCGAGGTAGCTCCCGAAGCCGATCACGTAGAAGGCCGAGGCGAACGCCAGCCCCAGCCAGTTCCCGAAGCCGGCGATCGCCCCGAACGCCGGCCCGAGCCCCTGGTTGATGAAGTGGTAGCTGCCGCCCGCGGCCGGCATGGCCGTCGCGAGCTCGCTCGCGGTCAGCGCCGTGAACAGGGCGATCACCCCGCCGACGACGAACGACAGGGCGATCGCGGGGCCTGCCGCGGCGGCCGCCGGTCCCGGGAGGACGAAGATGCCCGCCCCGATCATCGTCCCGATGCCGATCATCAGCGCTGCGGTGAGCCCGAGGGTCCGCTCGAGCTGGGTCTCGGTTTGGACCGGCGGTGCCATCGAGCGTCGTTCGACCGGGTCACGTAAAACAGTACGTCGGACGTCCCCGCGAGAGCATGCCGGACGTGGCCGGCCGGCCGGTGACCCGATCTACCCTCGCCGGTGGGGCACCCAAACCCCACCGAGGGTCGATTCGACGCCAGCAAACCTGGGGTTGTTACTCACTTAATAAAATATCAATCTCCCGTGAAAATGTCGTATTTCTATGCGAGTGGGAACCATTGGACGGGTAGCATGACGGACAAAAGCCTCGATGCCTGTCTCGAGCTCGTCGCGGATGGCTATCGCCGCCGGACCATCGAGTGCGTCCGGAACGCGGACGACCACGAGATGACGGTCGGCGAACTCGTCGAGACCCTCCACGGCACCGAACCGATCACCGTCTCCGGGCCGAGGCCGGACCCACGCCAGCTCCACATCCAGCTGGTCCACACCCACCTGCCGAAGCTGGCGGAACACGACGTCGTCGAGTACGACCCCGAGGACGACGTCGTCCGGTATCGACCCGACCCACGGATCGAGAGGCTCATGGACTCCATCCCGGACGCGCTGGCTCGACCTACCTCTGAATCTCGCTAGTCTGAATCTCGCTAGCTCGCCTGCCTAACCCGCTGAATCTCAATCCGTCTCCGATCGAGGCCGGACGGCGACCGTCCCGTCGCTCCCGACCGTCACATCGTGGCCGACGAACGTGAACGAGACCGTCACCGGAGCCGAGCGTCCGCCGTCCCCCACCGATCCGACGAGCGCGTCGAGCGCGTCCGGGTCGATCGATCGGAAGATGGGCTCGATCCCCGTCGGCTCGGCGTCGGCCGCGATGGCGACCGTGCGGACGACCGCCTCGGTCGGTGCCGTCGCGGACCAGTCGAAGGTAGCGAGGATCGCCCCCTCCAGATCGGAATCCGGGTCACCGGCTCCCGTTCGGTCCGACGTCGTCATGGCACCTCGTCGTCACGTTCGAGCCGCCAGGTGAAGATCGCCTTCAGCACCACGACCAGGCTGTTCGTCTCGCCGGCGCCCCAGATGGCCGTCTCCCCCCGCGGATCGGACGGGTCCCCGTCGTCCCCGTTGACGAGCGCACTCACGAGTACCTTCTGGCCGTCCACCATCATGAGCCGGCCGGCGGGCGTGTCCGACCAGAGCCACAGCGACTCGAACATCTCCGCCCCCGGGACGTCGTCCTGGATTCGGTCCTGGACGTCCGCCGAGACGCCCCCGAGCTGGATCCGGACGTCCCGCTCGGCGGCGTCGCTCAGCCCGTCGATCAGGTCGTCGGTGAGGAGGTCCTCGACGGTCATGTAGACGATCCCCTCCGCGGCCTCCTCGAAGAACTCCAGGACCCGGTCGGTGATCGTCCGCTGGCCGTCGACCGTCCAGACGCCCCGCTGCTCCACGGTGCGCTCGACCGGTTCGAGCTCGGACAGCGAGTCCCGGAGGAGGTTCGTCCGGTTCTGCATCTCCTGTTCGAAGCTCCGGGAGGTCGTCTCCGCCGAGATCGCCCAGAACTCCCGCGGGGACGACTCCAGGACGTCGACGAGCCCGCGGTCCTGCAGCTCGTCGATGGCGTCGTAGACCCGCGTCCGGGGAACCTCGGACACCTGGCTGACGTCCCTGGCCGTCCCGGTCCCGAGGCTCGACAGCGCCACGAAGGTCCGGGCGGCGTACGCGCTCAACCCGAAGGCCTCCAGCTGCTCGACCGCCGTCGCCCGTGGATCGTCGATAGAATCGTTACTCATTACTATGGGTCGTTTCCGTTCCACTCGAACCCAGCCACGGAAGGTGGCCGGGGACACGCAGCAGTGAGATGGTTGGGACACATCGCCTGACTGCGTGCCATCTGAAACGTCGGCCCCGAGACGCATAGTTCTTTTGTGAGTAATCGGGTGACGAGTAGAGAAATCCAGGAATCGACGGTTCGCCGTGTGAACCCTCTCTGTTCGGATCGTCACGGACGTAGTCACAACTATCTGGGCGCGTCGGTGCCTGTGTGGGACGATGTGCTCGGAACGGCACCTCTGCCGGCGAGGTGCCTGGATGTCATGAACCCAGTGACAATACCTATCTGTCTCGGGTGCGAAGGTTCGGGGGATGCCCGGGGAACCCGGGCGGTTGGGACACATGAACACGAACGAAAAGGTGGAGGAAGCGAGCGAGGTTCTCCAGCAACTCGGCCTCAAGGAGTACGAGGCACGGTGCTTCGTCGGGCTGACGCGGCTCCAGACGGGGACGGCACGGAAGCTCAGCGAGATGACCGCCGTCCCGCGGACGCGGGTCTACGACGCGATCCGGGTGCTGGAGGCACAGGGGCTGGTCGAGGTACAGCACTCGAGCCCACAGCAGTTCCGCGCCGTCCCGCTCGAGGAGGCGACCGAGACGCTCCGTGACCAGTACGAGGCCCGCGTGGAACGATTGCAGGACGCCCTCGACGACATGGAGATCGTCGACGCTGACGACAGCTCGCCCGTCCAGGAGGTCTGGTCGATGGCCGGGCGGGACGCGATCGAGAACCGGACGAACGACCTCATCGCAGACGCGTCCGAGGAGATCGTGCTAGTGATCGGCGACGAGAGCCTGCTGACGGAGGACCTCGTGAACGCGCTCAACGAGGTCGGCGACGGCACCGAACTCGTCATCGGCGCCTTGACGGAATCACTGCAGGACGAGATACAGACGGCGGTGCCGAACGCCACCACGTTCATCTCGGGGCTGGAGTGGATCCGGGGCGAGAACGCCATGGTTGACGAGACGGCGATCGGGCGGTTGGTGCTCGTCGATCGGTCGGCGATCCTCGTGAGCTCGATCATACCCGAGACCATGGAGGAGCAGGCGATCTTCGGCGAGGGCTTCGGCAACGGCCTCGTCGTGCTCGCCCGCCGCCTCATGGCTCAGGGGCTGGTCACCGCACGCGATCCCGCGAAGTGACCTCCGACAGCTGACACAGGAGGCTCCGGCACCGGACGCAGGATCATCCGACAGCTGACGCTGGACCATCCGACAGCGGACGCAGGGGTCCCGTGTCGGCTGCGAGGTGCGTGACTGGACGCTCGTGGCGGGTCGCTGGCGCGACCGATCCCAGTGGGGGCTGCCCTGACCGCTACCTGTCAGGAGACGGAATGCCCTCGCGAATGCCTCGAGACGGCGGATATCCCGCGAGGGGCTGGACGCTGAGGTACTCGCCGTTGTCGACGGTGACACGACAGGTGCTGTAGACGAACGAGAGGTGGCCACCTGCTCGCGGCTTCCCGTCGGGCTTCGTTTCGAAGAGGGCGTCCAGTGCCTCGGGGTCGAGGACGTCCGCCAGTGGACGGAGGGAATCGGGCTCGCGATCCTCGAGGGCGGCCACCGCTCTGACGACGGCCGTGCTCACCGGTTCGTCCGTCGGGATCTCGTACTCCACGCCCCCCGTTGGCGCTCCAGGGGTAAAACGCCGTACGTTATTCACCCGAATAATCAAAACGTTCGATCGCTGTCGAGCTACTCTGCGGATCGCCTCCCGGAGTAATCGTTAACACCTCTCGTTATGTGGGTGAGGCATGCCGAATCCAGGTGGGACCTCGGGGGAGGTCGACCACGGCATCGTGCTCCCGCAGTGGGAGTTCGGCGCCGACGCCGGATCGATCGTGGCGTACGCGGTGGCCGCGGAGGCCGCCGGGTGGGACGGGGTGTTCCTCGCCGATCACCTCGTCTTCCCGCCGGCCGACGAACTCAAGGATGCTCCCGACACCCCGGGGTACGAGGGGTTCGCCGATCCGTGGATCACCCTGGCGGCCGTCGCCGCTGAGACCGAGCGGATCAGGCTCGTGAGCTGGGTGACGCCGCTCCCGCGGCGCCAGCCCTGGCAGCTCGCCCGGAACCTCGCCACGCTGGATCGGCTCTCCGACGGCCGGGTGACCCTCGGGACCGGACTCGGTCGGGGGACCGACTACGTTCCCTTCGGCCGGTCCTACGACCTCCCAGAGCTCGGACGGAGGTACGACGAGGCGCTGGACGTCATGGAGGGACTGTGGCGAGGCGAACCGTTCAGCTACGACGGCGACCACTTCACCCTCGAGGAGGCGACCGTCCTCCCGACGCCGGTCCAGGAACCCAGGATCCCGATCGTCGTCGGGGGCCTCTGGCCACACCGGAAGCCGATCCAGCGTGGCGCGCGGTGGGACGGCATCGTCCCGCACTACCCGGGCGACGGGATCCATCCCGACGACCCGGACGAGGCCACGCCCGAAGAGGAGGTCCGATCGTTGCTCGAGTACTACCGCGAGTGCACCGACGAACCCGGCGAGGTCTTCCTCCCCGCCGACCCGCCCCACGCCCCGGACGACTGGATCGACCGGTGTGCGAACCTGGGGGCGACGTGGCTCTACACGACGAACCGCGACCCGTCGGGCGAGTGGCACGTGGACATCGAGACGATCCGAGCGGGGCCGCCGGCATGAGCCAGGACGTTCCGGGGAGGCCCGCGCGATGAACCACGGGGTCGTCATCGGCAACGAGCCGTACCTGGGCGGCGACTCGGCGTCCCTGGTGGACGCCGCGGTCGCCGCGGAGGACGCCGGGTGGGACGGGGTCTTCCTGGGCGACCACCTCTGTCCCCACGGCCTCGCCGAGCACCTGGAGTACCAGTCGGCGTTCGACCCCTGGATCACCCTGGCGGGGATCGCGGCACGGACGGACGAGATCACCCTGGGGACGTGGGTGTCGCCGCTTCCACGGCGGCAGCCGTGGCAGGTCGCCCGCGACCTCGCCACCCTCGATCGACTCGCCGACGGACGGGTCCTGCTGGGGACCGGCCTCGGGAGCGAACCCGACTACACGGCCTTCGGACGACCGTGGGAGCCCCGCGCGCTCGGCCGGCGATACGACGAGGCGCTCGACGTCGTGACCGGGCTCTGGGAGGGCGAGCCGTTCAGCTACGACGGCGACCACTTCACCCTCGAGGAGGCGACCGTTCTCCCGACGCCCGTCCAGGAACCGAGGATCCCGATCGTGGCGGGCTGCTGGTGGCCGAACGAGAAGCCCTTCCACCGCGGCGCCCGGTGGGACGGGATCATGCCCAACTGGCCCTCCCTGTTCGGTCGCGACCCCGAGGGGGACGACGCGAGTGCCGGACCGGCGGACGACGCGAGTGCCGGACCGGCGGACGACGTGCGGGCGATGATGGAGTACTACCACGGCATCACCGACGATCCCGGAG
The DNA here is from genome assembly GCA_007135435.1 of Natronomonas sp. Classification (GTDB taxonomy): domain Archaea; phylum Halobacteriota; class Halobacteria; order Halobacteriales; family Haloarculaceae; genus Natronomonas. Next base: position 1,060 of record SLIW01000048.1, on the reverse strand, counting down.
AGGTCGTCCTGCCGGCCGATCCCGTCGGTGGGTCGACGGCGTACCTCGACGCCTGCACGGAGCTCGGGGCCACGTGGTTGCTCACGACGCACGTCGGGGCGCTCTACGCCGACACGGATAGCGCCCCCGACGCGGAATCGTATTCGGTCCTCGAACGGATCGAACAGGGACCCCCGTCGGACCCCTAACGCTCGTTCCCCCAGGTCCCACACCCACCGGTGGGGAGAGGTGGCACGTCGTCAGACCCCCGATGCGACATGCGCGACATCGGCAGACTCAAGGTTTCGTGCCCTGCTTGTCAGTGTCGAGGGATGATCTGATGGAGATATCCGATCGGCTCCTGTGTCTGTTCTCGGCGACCGTCGAGGAGGTCGACGGCTCGTACGTCTTCGAGGTCCCCGAGCAGGAACTCCGCCTCGGCGAGCTCGACGAGGGCGCGATGTACCAGGTCGCGACGCTGGCTGCGCCCTCCCAGGCGACGGCCGAGGCCGAAGGAGGCACCACAACTGACGACGACGCCGGGAGGCGTCGAGGCCACCAGGCACCACCCGTCACGGAGGGCGAGACGCGCCGGGTCGAGATCGAGGACATCGGCGAGCAGGGCGACGGGATCACCCGCGTCGAGCGCGGGTTCGTCGTCATCGTCCCGGACACCGAGAAGGGCGAGCGCGTCCGCATCGAGGTGACCGACGTCCGCGAGAACGTGGCCTTCGGCGAGGTCGTCGAGCGGCTGAGCTACTACGAGTGACGGTCGCCGCGGTGCGCGTCGCTCGCCCCCGCTCGAACCGACTCGATCACCGCAACTCGAGCCGGCTGCGGACCGCGTCGATCGCCTCCGGCAGCGCCTCGAGGCGGGCCCGGAGGTGTGCGTACTGCGCGTACTCCATGGACAGCGTGCTCGACCGATCCTGCTCGAGTCGATAATCGATCTGCTGTTCGATCCACCCGAACTGGTCGACGGTCCGGGCGAGGACGTCGGCGCCAGGCGACCGGTCCGGGATCGAACCCACGACCTGGTCCGCGGCCTCGATCGCCGCCTCCCGTTCGGCGCGCACCTGCT
>SLIW01000410.1 GCA_007135435.1 Natronomonas sp. | reverse complement strand
CCGTCCTCGTCCCTCCGTCCTCGTCCCTCCGTCCTCGTCCCTCCGTCCTCGTCCCTCCGTCCTCGTCCCCCCGTCCTCGTCCCCCCGTCCTCGTCCTCCCGTCCTCGTCCTCCCGTCCTCGTCCTCCCGTCTCCATCGACGTCTTCGTCGAGGGGCTCGAGGTGACCCCCCAGCTGACGGCACCACCGACGACTCCACCGGTTCCGGAGGCCCGGGGGCGTCTGCCGCAGCGGCCCCTCACATCAGTTCCTTCAGCGCCTGCAATTGACGGCGGAGATCGACGAGTCCCTCGTTGATCGCGTCGATCCGCGCGCCGATGTCGTCGGCCGGGACCGCACCCTCCGGCGTGGGCTCGACGAGGTCGTCGTTCTCCAGCATGCGAAGGGAGTACCGGACCTTGTGCTCCTCGATGTCGGTCTCCCGGGCGAGGCGCGTGATACCGATCGGCTGGTGTTCGATCACTGCCCCCAGGACGCGGAGGTCGCGTTCCTCCTTCTCTATCTGTCTCGCCAGCCGGTCGATCATTCGCCCGTACGTTCCGCGGCCACGGCCAAAACGCTACCGGAGGTACTGTGGGGGAGAACCGCGAACGGTGGCCCTCGTCCCGTCTCCTTATCCTCCACCGGTGCGAGGGTTCGCCGGATCTTCGATCCCGGTACGGCGGGACCGTCCCGGCGCCCGGTATGGTGGGACCGTCCCGGCGCGGTGTCTCGGGGGACACAACCGTCGCAGTGGATGACAGCACTGGTCGAACGCGAGCATTCGGCAGGGTCGACTCGGCGGACGGGACCCAACACCGGCCCAGCCCCCGACAATTCCGTCCTCTCGACATGGACACAGTAAATCTTATCCGTGGATGGGCGAACGGAACGGACGCCGCGCGTCGTCCGTGAGGCACGACCGTGGCCGATTCGACGACCGGAATGGGCAGCCGCCGACACACACCTGACACCCCGGTCGTGGGCCGGAGATCCCGAGACGGTCACCGGCCATCCATTATTATCACGGGACTCACCGTCGACCGTGACAACGTCCGCGTCACGCGGGCTCGCAACGGCATGCGAGACGATCCGGTCGACGGCCCGTTGGAACCCTCATCCTCCGCAAATCGGGCGCCGTCCAGGAGAGTGCCTCCTGGCTGCTGGACTGCTGGTCTTCGCGAACAACCTCTCGGTCATCGTCTACGGCCAGTCGTTGCTGTGAGGCGTACCGACCGTCCGTGACCCGCCGGCCCGTCCCGGCGGGCGTCAGCCGCGTGTCGGACGGTGAGACGGGCGCTGAACCTATCGTTGTTTTTAAACCAGTCCCCTCCCACCCGACAGGCATGCAACGCCGCCAGTACCTCGCGCTCTCCACGACTGCCCTCGCCGCACTCGCCGCCGGGTGTACGGGTGGGGACGGCGACGACGGCGCCGCTGACGACGACGGTGACCAGAACGGAGACGACGAAGACGACGGCATCGACGACGGGGGTCCGACCCCGACGCCGGCGGAGGACAACCTGAACGCCTTCCGGAACGACGTGGAAGGGGCGGGCTTCGAGGTCCTCGACCTCTACGAGGAGGACGGGATCGTGACCCTCGACTACACCTCCGACGCCGCGGACGAGGACGCGGTCGTCGAGGAGGCCGAACCCATCCTGGAGGCGTTCGGGGACCAGCTCGCGGCCGGGTGGGAGGTCGAGTGGCTGGAGGTCTGGCTCATCGGCGAGGACGGCTCGGAGACGGCCTCCTACATCCTCATGGCCCAGTGGGTCGCCGACTGGCACGCCGGCGAGAGCTCCGACGACGAGTTCTTCGACCAGGTCCGCGGGGAGATCCAGCAGTACTGAGCCCTCGAGCTCCTCGCAGAATCGGGACGACGCGGAGACGCGGCACGGAGCCGCGCCCATCCAGACCGCGGCTGCTCCCGTAACGTCTCTCCAGCGAGTGGCGAGACGCCTCGATCGACGAGCGTCAGGGGGACCAACCCCCGCCTCGTTTCAGGGGGCGATTCGACGGTAGCAGCTATAGCCGGGCTGTCGATCGAGGACGCTCCCTCAACGAATTTCGGACTGAGATATCGGACGATCACTTCTAAAGATCCGTCTCACTGTGGGGAGTGGTCGCCGAAGTTAGGTGGCTGGGGAGGTCTGCGCCGTGTTCCGAGACGGCTGGAAGCCGGCCCGTTTCCGGATGGGCCAACTCGGATTTGAACCGAGGACCTCCCGGTTATCAGCCGAGCGCTCATACCTGGCTGAGCTATTGGCCCAGGATGGCGCAGTTGGTCGTAGCGCTGTCGTTCGTTTAAACGTTTCTTTTCCCACGGTCGCGGGCGCCCGATTCTCTCCTCACCGATTCTCGCCTCACCGATCCCCGGACTCGCCACCGTCCTGATCTCGCGAGGACCGCGGACCGGTGTCTGGAGACGTTCCGCGGTCGTCGGCGTCGACGTCTGCGTCCACGCCGGTATCGACGTCGGTGTCCACGTCGGCATCGACGTCGCTGAACTCGTAGTCGTCCTCGCCCATCTCGACCGCGTCGTCGGCCCGGCCCGTGGGTCCCCGCGGCCCGGCGGTACCGGGACCGTCGCCGCCCGGACCGTCGCCGCCCGGACCGTCGCCGCCCGGACCGTCGCCCGCCGGTCGCCCACCGGGGAAGCCGAGGTCGAAGTCGTCGAACCCCTCGTCCTGGTTCGGGAAGCCGCCGACGTAGACGTTGCCGGTGGCGAAGCCGCCGGTCTTCTCGTCGACGTACGGTCTGACGACGTAGCGCTTCAGGGCGAGGCGGATGGGGTACCGGGTCGGCGGGAGGACGAACAGCAGCCCGATGAGGTCCGTCAGGTAGCCCGGGGTGAGCATCAGCGCGCCGGCGACGAGCAGGAGGGCGCCGTCGAGCAGCTCGTCGGTCGGCGGGGTGCCCTGCGCGAGCTTCCGCTGCAGTCGGGCCATCGTGTGGCGGCCCTCGGCACGGACGAGTAGCAGGCCTATCAGGGCCGTCAGGACGACGAGGGCCACCGTCACGACCGGCCCGATGCGGGTCGCGAGGACGACCAGCAGCACGACGTCCAGCAGGGGGACCAGGAGCAGCGCGCCGACGAGCCGCAGTCTCATACCCGTGGATACCGGGGGCCACCGGAAAACCCTTTTGAGAGCGGCGGCTCAGCCACGGGACCATGGTGGTTCCGCTCCGGAACCGTCCACGGTCGGCGCGCGGGCCAGCCGCTGGAGCGCACCGACGAACGGATCCACAGCGAGGGCGTCAGGATTCACGGGCGAACCGTGTCCGTTCGAGGGGCCGTGTCCGTTCGAGGGGCTGGGTTCGATCGAGGGGCCGGGTCGCCCGGTTTCTGCGATCGGGTGTCGACGCGATCACCGGCCGTCAAAACGCCGTACCACAGTGCGGACACTCGGTGGCATCCGCGTCACTGGGTGACCCGCAATCGTCACAGGTCGCGACAGCCGGGGGGCGGCCGACGCCCACCGCATCCACGACGAGCAGCAGGAAGCCGACCACGACGAGCCCCACGCCGACGGCCAGGCCGCTCAGCTCGACAGCGAGGAGCTCGAAGCCGATGGCCACGAAGACGACTACCAGTCCGATGGCGACGAGGTGGTTGCCGATGGTCACGATCGACGCATGGTCCAGTGGCACGCAAAAGGTTCCGGTAGGTCAAACAGTGGTCGAGGTCATCGACGATGCCAGTCGAATCGGGTTCCATGGTGCGGGCTCTATCGGTGTCCTCGTATCTGAGCCCGGGGCTAACTCCAGTCAGTGACAGTGACGATCAGGGGTCGTGACAGGGTCAAGCCGGGTCCGTACCGGCGACGAGTCGAGTCGGCGAACGCGGCGCTCCACCCCAGAGGAAACGAATTCTGTGTATTGCTTCTATGATAACTGTGGATAAACTATTTACCTCCGTTCGTCGTCCCCGTGGGTATGCCACCCGGTCCACCGATCGAGGAGCTCCACTTCCCCGACGCGCCCGACGTCGGGTCCGTCCCGGGACCCCGGACGCGTCGGTTGCTCGAACGCCAGCGCGAGATCGACAGCGGCGCCGTCGCCTACCCGCGGGACATCCCGATCGCCTTCGAGGAGGGGTCGGGGGCGACGGTCCGCGACGTCGACGGGAACACCTACATCGACATGTTCGCCGGCATCGGCGTGCTCAACGTCGGCCACGCGAACCCGTACGTCCTCGAGGGCGTCCGCGAGCAGTCCGAGAAGCTGGTCCACACCGTCGACTTCCCGACCGACGCCCGCCTGGACCTCATCGAGACGCTCGACGAGATCGCGCCGGTCGGGCTCCGCGGGGAGAACCGCGTCGTCTTCGGCGGCCCGACGGGCAGCGACGCGATCGAGGGCGCGATCAAGCTCGCGAAGTACAACACCGGCGGCGACGGGCTGGTGGCGTTCCGCGGCTCGTACCACGGCGCCACCTCCGGGGCGATGAGCCTCTCGTCGAGCACGTCGCTGAAGGGCCACTACACGCCGATCCTCAGCGAGGTGGTCCACGCGCCGTACCCCTACCCGCTCCGCCAGGGCAAGAGCCCGGAGGAGGCGGTCGACCACGCCCTCGAGGAGGTCCAGGACATCCTGGGCGACCCCTACGGCGGCCTGGCGAACCCGGCGGGGATCTTCGTCGAGCCCATCCAGGGCGAAGGCGGCGTGGTCACGCCCCCGGAGGGGTTCCTGCAGGGGCTCCGCGACGTCGCCGACGACGCCGGGGTCCCACTCGTCTTCGACGAGATCCAGAGCGGCATGGGCCGGACTGGCGAGTGGTGGGCGGCGGACTGGGCGGGGGTCACCCCCGACGCGATGACCTCGGCGAAGGGGCTCGGCGGCGTCGGCTACCCGCTCTCGGCGACCATCTACCACGAGGACCTCGACACCTGGGGCCCGGGTGCCCACGCGGGGACGTTCCGCGGCCACGTCGTGGGCATGGTCGCCGGGCGACGGGCCATCGAGTACATCCGCGGCCAGGACCTGCTCGCGCACGCGCGCGAACTGGGCTCGACGATCCGCGAGCGGCTCCGCGAAGCCGCCGCCGGGACGGACCGCGAGGTCGAGGTCCGCGGGGTCGGCCTGTTCATCGGCGCCGAGTTCCGCCACCCGGACGGGACCCCCGACGGCGACGCCGTCGAGGCGATCCAGCGGTACTGCTTCGAACACGGCGTCCTCGTCTGGAAGGCGGGACGCCACGACAACGTCCTCCGGCTGCTCCCACCGCTGGTCCTCACCGAGTCGCTGGCGGAGCGGGCACTCGACGTCATCGCGGACGCGATCGAGACGGCGACCGCGGCGGACTGACCGCCCGGGTGAGCGGTACCCCCGTCACGAGCCCCCGGGTTCACGCCGTCCGACTACAGGAGCGCGCGGTGCTCCCGACGCTCGTCAGCATGGATACGAAAAGTGTGTATCTCTCACGGTTCCTCACGGGTTCGGATGGCGTCCGCCACCTCCCATCGCCGTCACGTGGCCCGACGGCGGCGGGTCGCCTCCAGGACACCGCAACCATTAACCCGAGGTATATACAATTATCGTGTATGTCGCCCGACGACGTCCCCGAACGGCTGTCGGTCGCCGCCGATCAGGATCGCCCGCGGGGGGTCCTCACCCCCTCGGACCGCGAGTTCCTCCTGGGTCGGAAGACGGATTACACGGACCACTCCAAGAAGCAGAAGCGCAACCGGATTCGGCGGCGGGTGCGGAACGCGATCCTGGACTTCAGCATCCTGTTCGAGTGTCTCGAGGAGCGGGACCGCAACACGGTGTTCGACCCCAACGACGCGGAACGGGAGGCCTACACGGAGGGGATCATCGACATGCTGGCGTTCCTCCACCTGGGGACCATGGGCTACTACACGCCGTTCAAGGACATGCTCGCGGAGGGGGTCGGCAAGGGCGAACAGCGGCTCGCCGGCTCCGACTACCGGATGGTCACCGTGGACTTCAACGTCGATCCGGTGGGCGAGATAGACGTCGACGCTGTGCTCGAGAAGCTCGAGGAGGAGGCGTTCGCGGAGCTGACCGAGGAGGAGCTCCGCGCGTTCGTCCGGTTGCTCACCATGTCCGACGAGTTCTGCCCGACGGACACGCGCGAGTCGATCATGGAGAACGTCGAGGAGTACGTCCGGCAGGTGACCGAGAGCGCCGAACGACGCAGACGCGCCGCGGAGGAGCTGACCCGGTGAGTCGACCCCCACGTTGACCCAGTGAGTCGACCCTCACGTTGACCGGGTGTGTCGTCCTCGACGTTGACCCGGTGCGTCTTACCGGACGTGTCATCGGCGAGGGAGTCCACCGGATCACACACGGCTGTCGCGGGTTGCGCCCTGTCACGATCCGCAGCCACCAGTCGCACCGACCACCCGGTCCCGCCGCCCCCGATTCTCACCGGAGCGACACCGAGATAAACGTAATCTGTGTATATGGATTACGATAAGCGAAATCCTTATACCGGAGACGGTGTATCTGAGGCCATGCTACTTTCGAGCATGTCCCACGCGGGGGCTGGAGGCCTCGCGTGGGTCGCGGGACTGGGTGGAACCGCCGACCGTGACCGGGACACCGAGGTGAGCGTGGATGAGTGACGCTCCAGCCGACGCCCCCGACGCTCCCGATGCCGCTCCGGAGGCCGCCCCCGACGGGGGTTCCGGGGCCGACCTCGGCGCGGTCGGCCGGTTCCGCGAGGAACTCGATCCGATCGTCTTCGTGTTCGGCGCGCTGATCACCCTGGCGGTCATCGTGACGTTCTTCGTCAGCCAGCCGACCGTCGAGGGCACGATCGCCTTCCTCAACACGGTGTTCCTGGGGTACCTCAACTGGGCGCTCCTGCTGATCGTGTTCCTGGTGGTCCTGTTCCTGCTGTTCCTGATCATCGGCCCGTGGGGCAAGATCAGGTTCGGGGACGAACCGCCCGAGTACAGCTTCCTGTCGTTCTTCGCGATGCTGTACTCGGCGGGCTTCGCCGCGGGGGTCGTCTTCTGGGGGCCGACCGAGGGGCTGTTCTACTACGACAACCCGTCGCCGCTGTTCGACGTCCAGGGTGGCTCCGCGGAGGCGATGACCATCGCGGTCCAGCAGACGCTCTTCCACTGGGCGCTGCCCCAGCTCGCCGTCTTCACGATCATGGGGATCGCGATCGGCTACTTCGCGTACAACTACGATGCCGTCCCCCTTCGGGTCTCGTCGGTCCTCACGCCCATCATCGGGCCGGAGAACCTCGACGGCCCGATCGCCAAGATCGTCGACATCCTGGCGGTCTTCGCCACCATCGGCGGCGTGGCGACCTCGCTGGGGTTCATCGGCAGCCAGTTCGTCAGCGGCCTCGACTTCCAGTGGGGGATCGACCTTGGCGACGCCGGCATCCTGATCGTCGTGACCACGATGACGCTATTGTTCACCATCTCGATGGTCCTCGGGGTCAACCGCGGGATCCGGCGGCTCTCGAACTTCAACATGATCATGTTCGTCATCCTGATGGTCGCGACGTTGATCGTGGGCCCGACGATATTCCTCATCCACATCGGGGTCGAGGCCCTCGGCGGGATGGTCACGGACTTCATCTCGATGAGCCTCTACACCGGCGCCGGCACGGAGGAGGGGACCGCGTGGATGGACGCCTGGACCGTCTTCTACTGGGCCTGGGCGCTGTCGTGGTCGCCGTTCGCGGGACTGTTCATCGCCCGCATCTCGAAGGGCCGCAGCGTCCGCGAGGTGGCCTTCACCGGGATCATCGCCACCTCGGGGGCGACGATCCCGTGGTTCACCTTCGTCGGCGGGACGACCCTCTACTACCAGCACT
>SLIW01000449.1 GCA_007135435.1 Natronomonas sp. | reverse complement strand
TCGGCGATGGCCGCGACGCGGGCCGGCTCGTACAGCTGGAGCGCGATCCGATAGATCCGTTCGTCGGCGCGCTCACCCGCCAGCTCGTCGGCGAAGTCGTCGACGAGGTCGAACGCCGCGAACGGATCGGGTTCCGAGGGAGCCATGGTGGACCTGGTTCGTATTGACTAATATATGTTTGCCCAGACTAATAATTTCGTCTTCGTGCCTCGGGGCGAGGATGCAGCTGCGAGCGATACGAACCTGGCCACCATCATGGGCGATCGGAGAGCTTCGGTGACTGGCGAGCGCTTCAGGACCAACAATCAGTTCTCTACCCTCCTGGAACCGGTGAAATCAACACACTCGCGGTGTACTAGCTGTTCTCGACGAACCCTGAGGAATCCAGCCTGGCGGTATCGACGACGGCATTTCCGGCGCGGAGTGTCACGTCGAACCCGGTTCCCTGTCCGTCGGGTTCGATGTACATCGTGAAGTACCCGTCATCGACTTCCACTGCCAATCCCGCTGAGCCGGCTAGTACCTCGGTGCTTGTCACCTCGGCAGCGGCTCGAATGGTGGCGATGGGTACATTCTCCACCTCACCACTGAAATAGAACAAGACGGGTACCTCCTCTGTACCATCTGGGCTCATCTGGGGCTCATCCATAATGGCCCCTCTTCCATGTGCGCGATGGGTGATTTCAGAGCCAATGGCTGTCGGGGGGTCGGTCATGCTCGATCCATTCGTGTACCATCATAATGGTGGTAACGCTCGGGCACACCAGTTTATGATAATAGGAGAATCAGCCCCGATATCCCTCGATCCGAGTACCGGAGGTCCCGCCACCCCCGTTGCTCGTCGACGTAGTCGATCCACGCCTTCAGGTGCCGTTCGCCGATATTCTCGGTCACCTCGATCTCGTCGTCCGTTACCACGTAGATCCGCCGTCGGACCGCGTCGAAGTGGTGGGTCGAACCCTCGCCGTCGATCCCGACGACCGGTTTCCGGCGAACGATCTCCAGCGGTAGCACCTCGTCGTCCGTCATGGATTCGAGACCTCGACGGGACAGCAATCGTCGAGGTCGGTCCGCCGGATCGATTCCACGCCACAGACCGTACATCGGTAGTAGTGCACGCCGGTCGGGCGTCCGTACTTGTCGAACTCACGGAGCGGTCCGTCGATGCGGTCAGTGGTCCCGGAGTTATATCGGCCGTTATCAGCAGTGTTGATACCACCGTCCGCGACCGGCCGTCGCGGATCCGGCACTCGGCCATCAGGCGACGGGATCGTTCCCATCGCCAGTTCGAGGTCGACACGACGAAGGTGCTTGCAGCGATCGACCTCGTCCTTCTGTTGATCTGGACACGAACACGTGCCGAGGCCGACGTCGACGAGGTACAACCGTCCTGACTCGCCTTCGACGGCGTACCCGCCCCCGGCTCTGCAGAGCCGGACGTCCATCTCCTCGGTCTGGGCACGTCTGGTTCGATAGTCCGGAATCGATTCGTCGCTATCGCTGAATATCTCGTGTTTGCTCATTGTTCGAATGGGCCAGAACGCCTGCGCCCGCCCGTCAGGGCGCAGGATAAACCTCGCCGATTCGGTGATTTCGAACAGTTATCACAGTGGATTATGAGAACACCCTCACCCGTTTTCGAGGTCGTGGCTGCCGACCGAGCGCAGCGAGGTCGGGAGCGGTGGGTGGGGAGGTGGCTGGTGGGCGGTGGGGACAGCACAAATAGCCAGGTATCGGGTGCTTCGAGTACTCGTAGTCAATCAGCCAACCCCCGCGAAGAACCACTGCGCCTCGTGGTCAGAGAACCCGCTCGCCGAGGTCCCGGTACCGCTTCCGGACGGTCACCTCGGAGACGTCCGCCACCTCGGCGACCCGACCCTGGGTGACGAACTCGCCCGTCTCCTGTGCGGCCAGGTAGATCGCCCCCGCCGCGACGCCCAGGGGGTTCGCCCCGTCAGGGATCACCGACTCCTGCTCGTCCAGGTACTCGCGAGCACGCCGTTCGGTCTCACGTCGAACCCCCACATCCGACGCGATCTGGGGGAGGTACCGCCGCGGAGCCGCAGGAGGAACAGGGAGGCCCAGCTCCCTATTCAGGACGCTGTAACCGTGCCGGATCTTGTCCTCGCTCACCTTCGAGACGACGCCCACCTCGGTGAACGTGCGAGGGTGCTCGTTGAGCCGACAGACCGCGTAGATGCACGCCGAGGCGATCATCTCGACCGACCGGCCACAGAGCATTCCCTCATCCTGTGCCGTCTTGAACAGCTGACACGCCTGGTCGCGAACGCTCTCGGCCAGTCCGAGCGCGCCGATCATCCGTCGGATCTCCGTGAATCCACGAATCTGGTTCCGATCGGCCTTCGAGCCGACCTTCGCCAGGCTGTGTCGTTGTCGGAGACGACCGAGCCGGCGGCGTTTCCGTCCGCCGAGCGTCCCGCCGTTCGCGTCGCTCCCCCAGCCGATCTCCGACCCGATTCCACGGTCGTGGCGTGCGACCGTGTTCGGCGCGCCGGCTCGACGAGCATCACCGTGTGAATCCTCGAAGTTCCGCCATTCGGGCCCGTGATCGACTGCCTGGTCGGACAGGACCAGTCCACAGTCGTCGCAGACCGTCTCGTGGGTGTTCGTGGACACCCGCCCATTGCACTCCGGGCAGGTGTTGTGACTGTTCTTCTGTATGTCCTCGTCGAACTGCCGTCCGTAGATGTCTCTCGAAGCCATTGCGAAATCACGAGGCACGCCTTCCAGCGCCCCTCGCCCGTCAGGGGCCCACAAACACGGCTGCTGATCGCTCGTGATACTACAGGGTGGAACCGCGAATTGCGGAGCACCGAGGGACGTCATCGAGAACGCCAGCATCGATCCGAGGATCGACGGTGCCGAAGTAATCGACGTTGTCGCCCCGAAGCGGTTCATTGGCGATTCATCGAGCCGCGATCGCACGAGCTACTTCCTGATGGGGATCGGAGGGACCCGATGCCCACAGGGTGAGATGTAGGCCGTCGATGGGCCGATCATCGAGACGCTTGATATTCGTCCGTCACAGATCGGGCATCGCCTCGCAGGTGCTTCTTCGGAGGTCATCGAACGCTCGAAATGGGCATACTCCGACTCACTCTGCCGCCTGCGCGAACCGTTCGCGGAGTGCCTCCTCGCGTTCCTCGAACGTCGCCGCCTTCTCGCGGACGTCCTCGCTCACCCGCTCGATCTGTGCCAGTGCGAGCTGGCTCTCCAGGCCCGTCTGGCCGTCTTCGCCGGTCTCCGTATCCACCTGCTCCTCGTACGCCCGCTCGACCTGTTCCAACGTTCCCTGCGGGTTGAACAGGATGTCGTTGGCCGTCCGGACGTAGGCGTCGAGGGCGCCACCCTCCTTCCCACGGAAGAAGTGCGTCAGGGCGTGGGTCGCCCCGGAGTGCAGCGTCCACATGTCGATCGCGAACGGATCCGGTGCGTTCGCCCGGGCGTCATTCGCGGCCTGCTGGGCGAGGTACTCTGGGATGTCCAGAAGCGTGTAGAACTCCTCGAGGTCGAACGGCACGTCCGAGAAGTCGACCGTGATCTCCTGTGCGTCGGTGATGAACCCGAAGAGGTCGTCGGCGACGAGTTCGAGCTGGGCGAGTACGGACTCCCACCACGGCCCGAAGCCGTCGATGTCGCCGACGTGCTTGACGACCTGTCGATCCGTCAGTGACCGGATCGAGTTCTCGCAGTACCCGTCCTGGGCGAACCCCTCGATGTAGACCGCGTTACTGCCGAAGAAGTCGTAGCCCGAGGTCACGCCCATCGTGATCGGGTCGTTCCGATCCGGGAGGGTCACCGAGAGGCCGTCGAACATCAGGTCCATGTGGATCTCGCCGCCGCCGCGGTACTGCCTGATCTCGCCGAAGACAAGTTCGGCGAGCGGCGTCCCTTCGTACGTCTCCTCCCGGAGGACGTTCTCGAGCGGTCCGTACACGTCGGTCGGATTGATGATGGTGTAGGAGTCCGACGGGACCGAGAAGAGGGGATCCTCGTCCGGGTTGCCACCTGCCTGAGCGATCAGCCGATTCGGCTCGACGACCGCGTTGTAGCGGTCCGTCTCGACCCACTCGCCCGTGTAGGGGTTCTCGTAGGCGATCCGCGTCTCGCTCGCTCGGGGGAGATTTCGAACCGCCTCCGCGAAGGAGACGATCTCATCTGTGTCCGTCCCCGCCGAGTACCACTCGGGGAGTTCTCGCTCTGTTCGTCCGTCGACGCCTGCGAACACTGTCGCTGTCTCTGGTGCCTTCATGTCGAATCACGAGGGACACCTCCGTGCGCCCCTCGCCCGTCAGGGGCCCAAAAACCTTGCAGTCGATCGGCCCGTCCGGTCTGTAGCATCGATTCCCTCGTTTTCAGGCAACCAAATCGGACTTGATTTACTCGTCCTCGACGAATACCCGTCGAGATGGCACGTCTGGTCTTCTATCACCATCCGCAAGCCGATAATTTCTCCCTCAAGTTTAGCTCAACTGCTCTCGCAGAGGTACGTTCTACACAGAAGGAATCAGATGAGCGGACGAAGATAATCGGCTATCCATTTGATACTCCCGTTTACGTGCTCTACGAAGGTGATTCGGAGATCGAGTCGGCGGAGGACGTCGACTTCGACAGAGAATGGTTGCGAGAACGAATTACCGAACTGCCCCGCAGTGGGCAAGTTGTCGCGTTCCGATTAGTAGAATTGCTCGAAGCCGCGGTCCATGTTCGAGCGGAGGACGAGTTCCGGCTCTACAAGGAGTTCGAACCACTGAAGATTCAGGAAGCACTCAACCACGTCTCTTGGGGAACCTTGCTTCCCGAAGTCGCTGGCGAGGTGATGTCGAATTTAATACTGCGACATTCCCTCCCGAATGCCAACCATCGAACCGCCATCGCAATGTTCCAATTCTGCATCGAAAGTGTAGAGCCGGGTTTTGAGATGCCACGGACCCACATCGACGACGATACCTGGAGGGAATGGGTCGACCCCTACATCGTCGATTCCAAGCGGATCATCACTGTCCGTCGAAATAACATCCGATTCAAGCGACTCGAAGAGTTAGAAGTCGACCTTGTAGAACGCAAGGATGGCATCCGTATTCGTCTCGCCACGTTTGATCTGGATATGCACTGGCGTGAAGCCCTATCAACGTACGCGAAACTGCACGAAGAACACTGTACGGATTTTGCTCACGCAGTTATCGAGCGTGCAAATCGGAGGGAGCTCCTCGATGAACCGGGGCCGACGAAACAGGAGTTCATCGACTACCTAGAGTCTGGGCTCGTCGAACGGGACTTCAGAGATATGTTCTGATCAGTCGCGAAGCACAGCGACCGACTGCCCAACCTCACGGACGTGTTCACTCCGCTCAAGGTCGAGTTCCTCAGCGAGGTAGTCAACTGTCTCTTCGAGGCTCATAGTGGAAAGATGCCCTTCGTGAGGTATAAACCTATTGTCGAACGTCCCGGAGCGCTTCTTCGGTCGGCGTAGGAGTAGATTTTCGACCGTCCGAAAAGGGAGTTCGGGCAATCGCCCTCCTAGAATTCGTTGAAAACGTACGTGGCGTGACCTCCTCCTCGCCGTAAACGGCGAGGCTTCCCACGGCAGCCCACCGCTGGTTTGGGATATATGCTGGTTGACGACTCGTCGGCATGACGGGTCGATGGCGGGGCCACACCGCCGTTACTCCTATCTCCGGCAGGGGGACTCAGAGTTATCTCGTACCGAGCCACCACAGCGGTTCGAGAGGATTTCTCGAACGTTTTGGGCCTCGGAATCCCGATATTGCGCATTTGAGTGGGCGGTGTGAACGCCTCGGTGTACGTCATACTACGCACCGAGAATCCTGAAATATCCGTGTTACCATCAATACGTGTTCGTAGAGGAGTCGTCGGATTCACGCCCGCCGTAAGCGGCGGGATTATCTCCTCGAAGAAAGATAGAGCAGTTCGGGGCCATCTCCCACTATCTCGGGCTCCCGGACACACAAATACCTTGTCGACATACTATACCTTGATGGCAAATCGCGATTCAGAACGAATCGTCTCCACACCGGATGTCCTCAGTGGTGATCCACGGATCGAGGGTCGGCGGCTGAGTGTCTTCTATATCCACGAACAGGTCGTGGGTCGTGGTCTTGATCCGCAAACGGTAGCGAATCGGTACGACCTGGACGTGGCTGCCGTTTATCGGGCGCTCGCCTACTATCACGAGAACCCGGAGGAGATGGCCGAGATACAGGCTCGTCGAGAACTGCGACATGAGGACGCGAAAGACGATCCGAACGTTGCGACCGGTCCGGAGGACCGTGGCGAAGCAGTCGAGTGATGCAGCTTCAGTTGTTGCGCGACGAAGATCTGGAAGGGGAGTTGGCGACGAAACTCCGCTATGCAGGTCATGACGTTGAGCGAATCGTCGAAGTCGAAGCGCTGGGGACCGGATCCCCAGACGAAACGGTTCAAGAGTACGCTCGTCGGTCGAACCGTCTCATCGTGACCCGACGCGACGACCGCCCACGATGACGGACTCGCCAGGGCGGCCGTCGTCACCCGGCTATGGCTTCGGCCGTGGCATCTCCTCGAGTTCCGTGATCTCGCCCGTCTTCTGGACCCGTTCGTACTGGCGCCGCCACGCGTCTTCCGGGAAGAGGTCGTTCTGGTCGAAGAGCGTCCGCGCCTCGTCGGTCAGTCGATAGAACTTGTAGGGGTAGCCGCGGACGCGTTCACCGGGTTCGATGACGAGCTCTTCGACCACGCCGACGTCCTGCAAGATGGAGAGATGTCGACGGATCGCGTCCGATTCGAGGCTCGGGTTCATGTAGTCGAGTTCCTTCACGCTGGGGGCGCCTCGCGGATGCCCGACGATATCGGCGATGAGGTTCGCCCGCTGTCTGTCGGTCGACCGCTGGAGTGCCGTCCACGTATCGAACGTCTCGCCATTCCCCTCCCCTGTGTGTCCGGGGCCTGCAGAGGCGTCCGGATGCATGTGGAGTGCTACGGTCCCATCCGCAAAAAACACACCAATGAACCGCGCCGCGACGAGCAGCTCTCCACAACCGATCTGCAGATTTCGAGTGAACCTCCCACCCCGAGGTCGTGGCTGCGCGCGCAGCGAGCTCCGCTCGCGAGCACGGAGCGGTGGGTGGGGCGGCGGCTGGTGGGTGGTGGCCACAAAAAAAGAATCCGACCGCCTACTGCGCTCACTCCCACCAGGCGTCCCGCTCGGGGAAGGTGACCATCGTCCGCCCGACGAGCGCGATCGAACAGCGCCCGCGATACCAGTTCCGGGCCGCCTCCCGGATGCGCACCCGTTCACCCTCCGCAACGATCGGCGCTCCCGACTTGACCCAGCTCGTGAACTTCGTCTTGCCCGTCTCGTCCTCTAGCAACCCGACCTGCTGGATCTTCGGCGACGACGGCTCCCACAGCGTCTGCACTGTGCCCTCGACGTCCACGTACCTCCCACCCGCCGCCTCGAGCTTCCCCAGGGCGACGAGCGTCCCTGAGGCCACCTGCAGGTTCTCGGCCATCTCCAGGACCGCGTTCCGCATCGACTGTCCACGGGCGACCCGCCCCGCCAGCTCCTTCTCGATGGCTCCGAACCCGAGCCCGCCGCGGCACTTCTGTACCAGTCGGCTCGCCTGCTCGTTGACCTCCCGCCGAGTCTCGATGTCCAACCGTGCACGGGGATCCGGCTCGCTCGAGCGTCCACAGTGCTTCGCCGCCGTCATCTTCCGGCACAGCGCCTCCCGTCGGCTCGACTGTCGACGATCCTCGCGCTCACGGGTCCGCCGGATCTCCATCTC
>SLIW01000107.1 GCA_007135435.1 Natronomonas sp. | reverse complement strand
ATTGGGACCGCCCGGTGCGCAGAGGATTGGGACCGCCCGGTGCGCAGAGGATTGGGACCGCCCGGTGCGCAGAGGATTGGGACCGCCCGGTGCGAGATTCGGTACGGGCGGACGTTGAGGCCTCGTGAGTGACGGTGATCGACGACAGTCGGGAGCGACGGTGACCGGGCGGTTGGATTCGAGGACGCCCTCGGAACGCCGGCAGTACTAATACCACCCCGGAGCGACCTTGTGGGGATGTCCACAGCCGCGGGGGGACGCGTGGAGGGGGCCCTTCGTCGAGTGCTGCGGCCGGTCTTCGTGCTCTCCGGGGCGGTGGTCCTGGTCGGGTTCTTCTTCCCGGAGGTGGTCGGCGACGTCGTCTCCGGGCGGAGCTGGCTCGTCGTCGCCCTCACGTTCTTCGGGTCCGGGCTGGGGTACCTCGCTCTGCTCCCGATGGAGACGGATGGGGAGGCGGACGGGGCGGTGGACGGGAGAGCTGACTTGGAGGCGGTCGCCGACGATGGCCCGGTCGGGCAACCGCTGATGGCGGTCCGTCGACTCTCGGTCGTCGAGACCGGTCGAACGTTCTACGGCCAGCAGGACCGTGCCGTGTTCTGGCTCCCCGTCGGCGGGCTCGCGGTGTTCATCGTGGCACAGACGCTCTTCCCCGAGGCGACGCTGGGCGTGATCCGGACGATCCAGGGGGTCCTGCTCGCGGACCTGGGATGGCTGTTCGTCGTGCCGATGTTCGTCTCCGTCCTGTTCTGTCTGTGGGTGCTCGTCGGGCCGTGGGGTGACGTACGGCTGGGCGGTCCCGACGCCGAACCCACCTACACGCTGCCGGTGTACTTCACGATGTTCTTCACCGCCGGCATCGCCGCCGGGATCGTCTTCTGGGGACCGGCGGAGTCACTGTTCCACTACGACACGCCACCGCCGTTCTTCGACGTCGAACCTCGATCGGGGGCCGCGATCACCGGCGCGCTCGCGTACGCGCTCTTCCACTGGGGGTTCTCCGCGTGGAGCGCTTACGTGATCCTCGGCCTGCCGATCGCCTACTACGTCCACGAGCGCGACGCGCCGTTGCGGGTCTCGAGCGTCCTGACCCCGTTCCTCGGCGTCGACGACCTGGACTCCGGCTGGGGCAGGTTCGTGGACGTGCTGGCCATCTTCGCGACGGTCGGCGGCATCGCCACCTCCGTGGCCTTCGTGAGCCAGCAGTTCCTCACCGGGATCGACTACCAGTGGGGGGTGCCGTTCGGGAGGGTCGGGGCCGTCGTCTTCGTCGTCGGGCTGACAGCGATCTTCGCCGTGTCGGCACAGAGCGGGGTCCACCGCGGAATCCGCCGGATCGCGGTGCTCAACGTGGTCCTCTTCGGCGTGGTGGCGCTGCTGCTCGTCGCCTTCGGGCCGCGGTCGTTCGTGCTCGAACGCGGATCCGCCGCCGTCGCGAGCTACGCCGTGAACTTCGTCCCGATGAGCTTCCACCTCGGCACCGACTGGGCCGCCGCCTGGACGGTGTGGAACTGGATCTGGTGGTTCTCGTGGGCGCCGTTCGCGGGACTCTTCCTCGCCGCCCTCTCGCGGGGCCGACGGGTCCGAACGGTCGTGCTGGTCGGCTTCGGCGCCACGGCCACCGTGACCATGCTGTGGTTCCTCCTGATCGGCGGGACCGCGGTCCACCTGCAGCACACCGGGGCGATCGACGTCCTCGCCGCCATCGACGCGCACGGGACGGAGGCGATCGCGGGCTTCCCCATCCTCGAGGCGCTGCCGCTCGGTCAGTTCCTCGTCTTCCTGTTCCTGGCGCTCATCATCGTCTTCATGACCACGTCGGCCGACACCTCGACGCTGGTCGTCGCGATACTGGCCACCAGACACGGGGTCGCGCCGACGACCGGGGCGATCGTCTTCTGGGGGGTCTTCCAGGGGATCGTCGCCGCCATCGTGCTGCTCACGGGGGCCGCCGACGTGATCCAGGCCGCGGCCGTCCTGACCGGCGGGCCGATCGCGATCATCTCGATCGTGGCCATCGTCGGATTGACGGGCTCGTTCCTGAACGACGAGCGGGGCCGCCGGTGGATCGGTGGAGGGCTTCGGGACGCCGTTCGGTCCCGATTCGGCACCGAGTAGCGCCAGGGGCGGCCATTCCAAGCGGCCTCACGTCAGCCGATTGACGACGTCGACCGGGTACCCGTGGTCGGCGATCGAGTCGATGATGTTCGCCGCGTGTTCGGCGCCGCTGGTCTCGACCTGGAAGATCAGGTGCGCCTCGCCGACGTCGAGGTCGTCCAGGGCGCGCTCGTGGCGGACGTTCTGGATGTTCGCGCCGTGGTCGGCGATGACCCCGGAGATCTCGGCCATCTTGCCGGGGCGGTCGTCGATGTGGACGCGGAGCTGCAGCAGCTGGTCCCGCTGGGTCAACGCGTGGATGAGGACGGCCCGGAGCATCGTCATGTCCACGTTCCCGCCGCAGAGGAGCGGCATCACCGACTCCCCCTCGACGTCGAGGTCGTCGCCCAGCATCGCGGCGACCGAGGCGGCGCCGGCGCCCTCGACGAGCTGCTTGGCCCGCTCCATCAAGAGGAGGATGGCGCTGGCGATCTGGCCGTTCGTGACCGTGACGAGCTCGTCGACGCGCTCCTCGATGATCGAGAGGGTCAGCTCGGAGACGCCCCCGGTCGCGATGCCGTCGGCGATCGTGTCGACCGACTCCAGCGTCTGGGGGCTGCCCTTCGCGAGGCTGTCGGCGACCGTCGCGGCGCCCGTGGCCTGGACGCCGACGACCCGCGTCGACGGACTGAGCTCCTCGAGGGCCGTGGCGATCCCGCTGATGAGACCGCCGCCGCCGATGGGCACGATCACGGTGTCGACCCCCGGCTGGTCCCGCGCCATCTCGACGCCGAGGGTGCCCTGCCCGGCGACGATCGCGGGATCGTCGAACGCGTGGACGAACTCGGCGTCCGTCCCCTCCGCCGCCTCCATCGCGTACTGCGTGGCCTGCCGGAAGTCGTCGCCGACGAGCTCGACGGTCGCCCCGTAGCCCCGCGTGGCGTCGATCTTCGTCTGGGGCGCGACGGTGGGCATGACGATGGTCGCCTCGACGCCGAGTCGGGAGGCGGCGAGCGCGACCCCCTGGGCGTGGTTGCCGGCGCTCGCGGCGACGACCTGCGAGACGTCGCCGGCCTCCAGACAGGTCCTGATCTTGTTGTACGCACCGCGCGTCTTGAACGAGCCCGTCCACTGGAGGTGCTCGAGCTTCAGGTGCACCGATTCCGCGCCCGTCATGGCCTCGAGTGACGTGCTCCGCTCGACGGGGGTCTGCTTGACCACCGTGGGGTCGTCGAGGCGCTCCATCGCCGCCTCGACGTCCGCGAAGGTCACCGTCGCTGGGCCGTCGCCGGTTACCACTGGAGCACCTCACGTCGGGACGAACGGCGGAGGCCGTGGGGCTGTCGCCAAAGTAGGCGGCGGATGCAGCGGTGGCGCCGGAGCCGGCAGGGGAAGCTGCGATGCCGGCCGGATAGGCTGCGATGCCGGCCGGATAGGCTGCGGAGCCGGCCGGATAGGCTGCGGAGCCGGCCGGATAGGCTGCGGAGCCGGCGGAGGAAACGGAGGCCGCGGCGATAGGGCGTCCCCCCGAGTCGACCCCGGACGGTCGTCACCCGTCCTCGTCCCCCCACGCCGCGGCCTCGGCCAGCCCCGAGACCTCGACGTCCTCCAGCATGCTCGCGGCGCGGACGGTGTTGTACAGCAGCATCGTGATGGTCATCGGGCCGACGCCGCCCGGCACGGGGGTGATCACCGACGCCTTCTCGCGCGCGGAGTCGAACTCGACGTCGCCGACCAGCTCGTAGCCCTTCTCGGTGTCGGCGTCGACGCGGTTGACGCCCACGTCGATCACCACGACCCCCTCCGAGAGCATCGAGCCGTCGACGAGCTCCGGGTAGCCCGCGGCGGCGATGACGATGTCCGCCCGGCGGGTGTGGGAGGCGAGGTCGTCCGTCCGGGAGTGGCAGACGGTCACCGTGGCGTTGCCGCCCGGCGCCTTCTGGATCAGGAGGTTCACCATCGGCTTGCCGACGATGTCCGAGCGGCCGACCACGACGGCGTCCGTCCCCTCCGGGTCGACGCCGGCGACCTCGAGCAGCTTCTGGATGCCGTGGGGCGTACAGGGCTTGAACCGCGGGTGGCCGGCCACCAGCCGACCGACGTTCTCGGGGTGGAAGCCGTCGACGTCCTTCGCGGGGGCGATCGAACGCAGGACCCGCCTGCGGTCGACGTGGTCGGGGACCGGCATCTGCACGAGGATACCGTGGACCGCCGGGTCCTCGTTGAGCGCGGATACCGTCTCGAAGAGCTCGTCGGCTGGGGCGTCCGGGTCGATCTCCCGGTGGACGCTCTCGACGCCCAGCTCGTCGCACGCGCGCCGCTTCATCCGCACGTACGTCTCGCTGGCGGCGTCGTCGCTCATCAGGACGGTCGCGAGTCCGGGCGTCACCCCGGCATCCCCGAGCTGGTCGACGCACGAGCCGAGCGTCTCCCGGATCTGCTCGCTGACCGCGTTGCCGTCGAGGACGGTCGTCACCGGCCCGTCCCCCCGGCTCCGGTGTGGGGCGTTCGGGTTCGGTGCACCCCAGTCGGTACGGCTCCAGGATACGCGGTCGGTGCGGCTACACGACACGTGGTCGATACGGCTCCTGGATGCGTGGTCACTGCGGCTACACGACACGTGGTCGTTACGGCTCCACGACGCGTGGTCGTTCCGCCTCCATGACCCGTGGGCGGTGTGGCCGACGACGTCGATTTGGTACTCATGACGGTTGTAGATTGGGCACGGTCGGTATTTCGTTCCTCGGGTGCGTCCCCTCCCTCCCGCGCCGGGTCGGCGAGAGGCTGACGGTGGCGGTCATCCGCCACTGTCCGCACGTCCCTGGACCTGTTCGGCCAGGCTCTCGCTACCTAGTCCTCACCGTGCACAGCGGTATCAATACCCGGTATCCCCTCGAAACCAGTCCGGTCAGTCCGTCGAGAGGTGGTGATTCCACAACGTGTCGGTCGAGAATCACGAATAGCGCTGAACCCGGGCGGCGTGCCGGCTCGGCGATTCGACGGTCGAGCGTGGATCCCGGGATTCCGAGGCAAAAGCGGCCGAGAACGGGTGAATCGGCGATCGCGTGACCCCGTCGACGGGCCCCATTTATGTACCGCGGTGCCCAACGACCCTTTATATGCCTACCGACGGCACCCCGGCGGACTCCGCCGACCATCCGAACCATCCGAGCGTCGACCAGAGCGACCGGGTACTGCCCCGGAACCTGCGGCAGTCCGGCGATCCGGGCATCGAGATGCTCGTATCCACGCGCGTCCGCAAGTCGCCGTTCTTCCACAAGTCCTTCGTCGAGAACGGCGCGTGGCGAGCGACCGTCTACAACCGGCTCTACCACCCGCGGGGGATGCTCAGGCCCGAGGAGGGCGGGATGATGGAGGAGTACGAGGCGCTCGTCAACCACGTGACGCTGTGGGACGTGGCCGTCGAGCGGCAGATCCGCGTCAAGGGACCCGACGCGGAGGCGCTCACGAACTACGTCATCACGCGCGACGCGACCGAGATCGAGCCGATGCGCGGCAAGTACGTCATCCTGTGCAACGAGGACGGCGGTATCCTGAACGACCCGGTGCTCCTCCGCCCCGCCGAGGACGAGTTCTGGTTCTCCATCTCCGATTCGACGCTGATGCTGTGGCTCCAGGGCGTCAACGTCGGGATGGACTTCGACGTCGAGATCGACGAGATCGACGTCGCGCCGATGCAGATCCAGGGGCCGAAGTCGGTCGACGTGATGGTCGACCTCGTCGGCGAGGAGGTCACCGAGATCCCCTACTACGGGCTCCTGGATGCCGAGGTGAACGGCGTGTCCGTCCTCGTGAGCCAGACCGGCTTCTCCGGCGAGAAGGGCTTCGAGATCTACGTCCGCGACGCGATGGAGAACGCCGAGCGCGTCTGGGACCCGGCGCTCGCGTCGGTCCGCGACCACGGCGGGATGCAGGTCGCCCCCGCCCACCACCGGCGGATCGCCGCGGGGATCCTCTCGTGGGGCCAGGACATGGACCACGAGACCTCGCCGTTCCAGGTCAACCTCGGCTACCAGGTGCCCGACGACAAGGACGCCGACTACATCGGCAAGGAGGAGCTCGAGCGCCAGCAGTCGCTCATCGAGGACGGCGAGTACCCGTTCGTCCACAAGATGGTCGGCCTGAAGTTCGCCGGCGAGCCCGTACGCGACTACGCGCCGGACTTCTGGCTCATCTCCGACCCCGAGACCGGCGAGGAGGTCGGCTACGTCACCTCGCCGTGGCACAACCCCGAGCTCGAGACGAACCTCGCGCTGGGCTTCGTCCCGGCGGACAGCCTCGACGGCGACCCGATGGACGTCTACGACGGCGACATCGAGACCGAGTACCGGGTGCACCTCCCCGACGAGTACGCCGAGGAGCCCGGCGAGCCGGTGTACGCCAAGGTCTCGGAGGTCCCGTTCAAGCCCTCGGTCAACCCGAGCGCCCGCGAGCAGGCGAAGCTGCACGCCGAGACCGACGCCACCGAGTGATCCGAGGGAGGACGGAGGTCCTGACCGGTACCCACGGCATCGGCGCACAGTCACACCACGCCGAACCATCCCCCAACCCACCCATCGAATGATATCCGACATCCGTTCCACCGAGCCCGACCCGGGCGTCGGCGCCCTGCTCGCCGAACCGCGGTTCGAGCTGATGCCGTTCGACAGCATGGACGAGCAGCTCGGCTACCTGCCGGAGGGTGCCGTCGTCACGATCACAGCCTCGCCCACCCTCGGCCTCGAGGCGACCATCGAGTGGACCGAAGAGGCCGCCGACCGGGGCTTCGAGGTCGTCCCGCACATCGCCGCCAGATACGTCCGCGACGAGGCGCACCTCGACGAGGTGACCGCCCGGGTCGTCGCGGCCGGCGTCTCCGACGTCTTCGTGCCGGGCGGCGACCGCGAGGAGCCGATCGGCGACTACGAGTCCGCCCTCGACCTCCTGGTGGCGCTCGAGGGGCTGGGCTACGACTTCGACGAGGTCGGGATCACGGGCTACCCCGAGGGCCACGCCTTCCTCGACGGCGAGACGCTCGCCGACGCCATGCGGCGGAAGGCCCCGCACGCCACCTACGTCACGACGCAGCTCTGCTACGACCCGGACGCGGTCCTCTCGTGGCTCGAGGAGGTCCGCGGCCGCGGGATCGACCTCCCCGTCGAGGTCGGCATCCCCGGCGTCATGAAGTACCAGCGCCTGCTGGGGATCTCGAAGAAGGTCGGCGTCGGGGACTCCGTCCGGTTCCTCCGGAAGACGAGCGGCATCACGGGCTTCCTGCGGCAACTGGTCGGCTCCCGTGGGAAGTACCTCCCCGACGAACTCGTCGACGGGCTCGCCCCGTACGCCACCGACCCCGAGCTCGGCATCCGTGGGCTCCACATCTACACGTTCAACCAGGTGCCCGACACGGAGGCGTGGCGCCGCGATCGGCTCGAGTCGTAGGCAGGACGACCCGTCTTCTGGCGACACATCCGGACCGTAGCGATGAACATCCCAGTGACGAGCATCGCAGCGACGAACATCGCAGCGACGAACATCGCAGCGACGAACATCACAGCGACGAACATACAAGGCCGTCGCGTGCGAGGAGGCCGGTGTGCCAGCAGAGCTGCTGTCCGGGGAGCCGGTCGCCCGACGGATCCGCGAGGTCCTCGAGGCCCGGATCGATGCCCTCGCCGATCGCGACGTTGTCCCGACGGTGGGGACGGTCCTGATGACCGACGATCCCGGCGACGCGCGCTTCATGGAGTT
>SLIW01000203.1 GCA_007135435.1 Natronomonas sp. | reverse complement strand
CGGAGCGTGGCCGCCTCGACGCCCGCCTCCGCGGCGACCGTCTCCAGGCCCCGTGCGTCGATCGCGGCGACCAGTTCCTCCTCGTACCGCTCGTGGAGCTCATCGGGCGATCGTTCGCCTGCGTCGTCGACGACGTCGTGGAACATGTCGGATGTCCAGTTTTGGACCGGGGACGCCATAGTGGTTCCGCGCTCCCGGCGGCGACCGCCATAGTGGTTCAACGTTCCCGGTGTCGTCCGCCATAGTGGTTCCGCAGGCAGGCCGACCGGCAGCGCCGCAAGACGAGTCGTCGGCGGAACGAACGGATCGTCGCACGGAACTGCGACACCTCACGGGAACGTGAGACTCATCACGGGAACGGGGGGACAGCTCACAGGAACGGGCGGTAGTAGTAGGGGCTCACGAACCCCTCGACGATCGCCGCGACGACCAGCACCACCCCGAGGCCGACGAGCACCCAGAAGGCCCGCCTGAGCTCCTCGGCGAGCGCCTCTCCGTCGTTGCCCACCCACGACCGCCAGGCGACGACCCCGAGGTGCAGCCCGAGGGCCCCGGCGACCACGATCGCGGGCAGCTCGAGGATCCCGTGGGGGAGGACGAACGCGAGCAGCTCGAGCGGCGCCTCCTCGGTCCTGGCGTAGACGCCGAGGACGACGCCGTTGACGAGCAGTGCACTCGCCGCCGGGACGGCGAGGACGAGCCCACCGAGGGAGGCGCCCACGGCGACCGTCCAGTTGTTCGCGGCGAAGGTCGCCGTCGCCGTCACCGGCTCGTGATCCGCCAGGCGCCCGGCGATCGACGTCGAGACGGCGTCGGCGAACGGTCCGGCGGACCACCACCCGAGGACGCCGCCGCCGAGGAGGATGGCGGCCGCCAGGCCGTGGAGGTGGGGCGCCCGGCGGACGAAGGTAACGGCCTCCCTGCACCCCCTGCGGAGGCCGCGGCCGAGCCGGGCGACGAGCCGCTCGTCGGGCGCGGCGGGCGGCGAGACGGTGCCGCGGTGGCCGCCGTAGAGTCCCGTCTTGACCAGGTCGAGGAACGGCGCGACGAACGCGAACCCGAGCACGGTGACGAGCGGGGCGCCACCGACGATGGCGAGCAGCACGGCGAGCGCCGACAGCCCGACGACCCCGCCGGCAGCGAGGACGTAGTAGGCGACCGCCGCGGCGGGGTTCACGGCGATGAACTCGAGGGTGCCGCGGACGGCGTCGCCGACGCCGACGTCGTCAACGACCACGGCGACGACGGTGAAGGCGAAGACCGCCCGGGCCGCCAGGAGGACGCCGGTGGCGGCGGGGACGACGACGATGGACACGAACACACCCACCAGACCGCCGGCGAGGAGCGCGACCGCGACGGTCG
This sequence comes from Natronomonas sp., assembly GCA_007135435.1. Classification (GTDB taxonomy): domain Archaea; phylum Halobacteriota; class Halobacteria; order Halobacteriales; family Haloarculaceae; genus Natronomonas. The sequence goes on along the minus strand of SLIW01000203.1, from coordinate 6,589 downwards.
CCAGCGCCGTGACGACGGTGACGGCCCATATCGCGACCTCCAGCACGCGTACCAGGAGGATGGACGTCCAGAACCGCCCGACCCCGCGCACCGCCGCCGTCATGCCGCGTCGGTCCCGGAGCCGCCCGTGACACGCCGACAGCTGCGCGGCGGTGACGGCGACGACGACCGCCGCGAAGACCACGACCGCCGCGAGGACGGTCGCCACCGCGACCAGGGCGACCACCGGCGTCGCGACTGGCTCCAGCGCGGGCGCGATCGACGCGGCCCACTCGTCGAACGCCTCCGCTGGTGCGTCCGGCGGTGGCGGCTGCAGCTCCCGTCCCGCGAGCGCGGCCAGGACGCGCTCGAGCCGGCTCGTCGCCCAGAGGTACAGCATCGCCACGGCCACGCCACCGGTCACCACGGTCTGCACCACGACGCTCACCGCCGGCGTGAGGAAGTACACCGGCAGGACGTCGTCGGGCCGCTGTAACACCGCCAGCGCGCTCCGGATCGCCGCCGCGGGCTCCATGGACGTCCGGGCGTTCGCCTGACGGGGTAATAGTCACGGGGGCCAGCCGGGCGAGCGCTCGTCGAGCTCGCCGTCGGTGTCCCCGACGCCACGCCCGCCCGGCGGGACGACCACCACGACCACGGTCTCCGTCCGGAACGAGACGCGCTCGGCGCTCCCGAGGCGGCGCTCCCGGCCGTCGTGGGTCACCGTCGCGACCTGGCCCTCCCGGAGGTAGGTCACGGCCCCCGTCGGGCCGCCGCGATCCGCCCGCACCACGAACCGCTCGTAGGTGCCGGCGGTCTCGACGTACCAGAGGTTGGTCGTCGCGTACCAGTAGCCCGGGACCGGCGCGACGGGCATCCCGGCGGGCACCTCCGCCGCGAGCTCGCCGAGGGCACGGACCCTCGCCTCCTCCGCTGCGCTCTCGACGCCGTCCGCGATGACCCGCTGCAGCTCGTCGTGGGCGACCTCGCGTGCGACGTCGGCCGCCTCGGTGGTCGTCGTCCGGGATGGTCGGCCCCGACCGTCCCGGAGCGCGTCCTCCCGGGCCACGTCGACCCGCGACGCGAGACGGTTCGCCTGGTCGTGGTCCGACCCGACAGCGTCCGCGGTGAGCTCGTCGACGATCTCGTCCGTCGCACTCCCGTTAGCGAGAGCCTGCGCCGCGGAGGCGGTGGACCGATCGGGGTCGGCCTCCACGGCGGCCCGGGCGGCACGCTGGTCGATCTCCTCGTCGACGAGGGCGTCGACGATCGTCTCACGGACGTACGCGTCCGCGACCTCGACCTCCCTCTCGAGGGACTCCCGCTCCGCGGCGAGCGGTCCCTGCAGGTCGTCCGGAACCGACTCCATCGCGGAGAGCGTGGCCGCCGCCGTCTCCAGCGAGACGCCACCACGTCGGAGGAACGGGAGTCGCTCCAGGATGGATCTGGCGACCTGCTCGTGGGGCGAGGCGAAGACGTTCACGTTCCGGGTCGCGAGCGGCCGGACCGTCCCCTCGCCGCGGGCGTCGATCCGTGCCTGGGAGACCTGGGTCGTCGGCAGGTACGAGGGCCCGGTCTCGACCGCGAAGGTCACGTTCCCGACCGGGTCGGCGTAGCTCGCCGGTTCGGGCCGGTTCGCTGCACGGTGGGCGGCGATCGCCCCGTCCACCCGCTCCGCGGGGAGGTGACGACCGAGCCCCGCGTCGATCCGTTGGCTGGTCTCGTGGTGAGCCGCTGCGCCCCTGTGGAGCTCTTGCTCGACGGCGTCCAGGTACGCCGTCCTGACGGCGAGGAACGTCCGCGTCTCGGCCGAGGTCCCCCGTGGTCCACGGAGGGCTTGCCGCCGGTCCGCGAGCGTCTCGACCAGCCGGGCGGCCGGGTTCACCCGCCCGGCCCCGAGCTCGGTCGCCGGCACCGACACGTCGAGGTCGGCGGTCTCGTCCCGCACCGACCGGAGGTCGGCCACTACGTCGTCGCGGTCGACGACGGGATCCGCGGTGGCCGACGCCGTCGGGGTGCCGTCGTCGCCGTTCGAGACCGCGGCACGGGCAGCTCCGTCCAGCCCACCGGCTCGGCGGACGGCCCGAGCGGTCGCCCGCCCGGTCGCGTCGGCGAGAGCGGCGTCGAGGGCACCCGGCGGCGCGCCCGCGACGGGGTGCGTCCTCGCCTCGACGGCGACGGCGACCAGGTAGTGGCTCACGACCGTCGACTCGGTCACCCTCGTCTCACCGTCACGCTCCCACGTCCGGGTCCGCCTCTCGTTGACGGTCGCCTCGAAGTCAACGCGTTCGCGTGTGGACCAGCCGCCGGTGGCGCCCCCGATCGATCCACCGCCATCGCTCGCTGGTCGCTCGACGTCTCCCGGTTGCGCGAAGACTGCCAGTCGATCGACGTCTCCCGATCGGCCGACGTCTGCCGTCCGGTCGACGGTCTCGTCGACGAGCGACCAGCCGTCCCCGTCCGGTCGCCGATCGCCGCTCCGACTCGCGCGCTGGCGGTCGACGTCGGCCGTGACGCGTGCCTCGACTGTGTGAACCTGCTCGATGACCTTCGAGACCGGGTCCTCGCCTGGCTCGCCCACCAGGTCGACGAACGCGCGGTCTGCCGTCGCGTCGTCGCCGATCCTGACCCGCACCTCCGGATCGGGCGCCGCGTCGTCCCACGACCCGACAGGTCCCTTCGAGGACCGTTCCCCGCCCCTGTCGTCCTCCCAATCCGGCGTTTCATCGCCGCCGTCGTCACCGCCGCCGTCGTCACCACCACCGCCGTCGCCGTCGAGGACGACGTCGGTCCAGTCGACCGCTTCGGCCGCCTCCAGCAAATCGGCCGTCACGACCCGCCTGCCGGCACGCGCGACGCCCCGGTCGCCGTCGGGATCGACGCTCCCGAAGACGGCCTGCTGTTCCGCCAGGAGCGCGTCGTTCGTGGCGAGCTCGACGTGTCGCGTGCCCACCACGGTCGTCACCGGCGCGCCCCCGTACTGTGCGTACCCGCGTGCCCAGGCGATCGGGTAGAGCCGGGTGGTCAGCCGCTGGGCGAGTCCCGCCTCCGTCACGGGTGCGTTCGCCCGCCGCTCGAACCGCTCGGCGCGCCGGTGCATCGACAGTGCGGGGTTCGCGACGACGAACGACGGGGCCCTCTCCTCGACCACGACCCCCCGACCGTCCGCGGTCGCGGTCACTGTGACGTTCTGGACGGTGACCCGCATCGCGGTGTCGTCGTCACCCGTCGGCTCGACCTCGACCCGGTCGATCGCCTCCCGGTAGCCCTCGGTCGTCGGCTCAACCGACGGGATGGACGCCGTCACGGTCACGTCCCCTCGCCGGACCTCTACGCCGCCGAGTCGTGCCTCCGCCAGGAGGTACACCCGCAACCGGAGGGCGTCCTCGAAGGGACGGTCGTCGTCGTCGAGGGCCTGCCCGACGGTGGTGTTCGCCGGCCGCGTGACTGGCTCCGCGGCCGACACGGTCGCGGCGTCGTCGGCCGCACCGCGGAGCGCCGTCATCACCTCGGCGGTCGCCCCGTCCATCGCTCGGTCGATCGCGGGCGCGTCGGCGTCGTCCGTCCCGACCGTCGCGACCAGCGACACGCTGGTCGCCAGGAGCACCACGCCCACGAGGGCGAACGGGACTCGCGCGCGGTCGTCGTCCCTCACGTCGACGCCCCCCGGAGCACTCTCACGTCGACGCCCCCCGGAGCACTCTCACGTCGACGGCTCCCAGCGCGCCACCACGATCTCGACCTCCTCGAGGGTCAGGTCGTCGATGGCAGCCTCCGGCGTCGGGTAGCGATCCCGGAGGTCGTCCTCGAGTCGGTCGGCGAGCGCGTCCACGAGTCTCTCGCGTCGGTCCTCCACAGTGACATCGGTCACGAGCGCCGGTCGATCGAGACCGACCGCCTCCGCCGTCGCCAGGTACCGTCGCTCGGCTTCGTCCGCCGTCCGGTCGTCTATCCACGCCGTGCGAGTCCGCGCCGGTGGGAGGCGCCACCGGACGTACGCCCCCGACACGGCCTCGGCCAGCGGCCGGAACCCGTCGACCGTCTCGGGGGACTCGAGCCCGGTGGCGACCGACACCGTGGTCGTCGCGACGTCGGCGGTCTCGGGCGGTCGGTCGCCCGCCTGGACCCTGCCGCAGAGCGGTGCGTCCGGGTAGGGCTCCCACCGCGCGGTGACGAACACGCGCTCGTCCGTCGAGTCCTCGACCTCCTCGCGCACCGCCGAGGGGTAGGCGGTCTCGGTCCTGGCGTCGGCGTCCGTGTCGGCCTCGGTGTGCGGTGTTCCACCAGTCCGTTCGTCGACGGTGGCGGAGACGAGCGCCGCGTCCGCGAGGTGACCGACGTAGGTGTCGTGCGCCGTCCGACCGCCATCGCTCGGGATCCCCGCCGTCGACGTCGCGAGGGTCGCGGCCGTAGCCCCCGCGCCCACCGTGCCGGGATCGTCGGACGGCGCCGCCGCGATGGCGAGCGTCGCCACGGCGGCGCCGACCAGGAGCAGGCAGACCGCCACGTCCACGACCGTGCTCACCCCCCGTCCGCGGGCCACACGCACACCTCCAGGGTCCCGGGTCGGACGACGCCGGGTTCGATCCGGACGGCCACCTCGCGTTGCGCACAGTCGTCCAGCGCGAGGGGGTGAGGGCGGGTCGGTCCGGCCGTCCAGCGGGCGGCGTCGGTCCGGAGCGTCGCGTTGAACTCGTGGGCCGTCGGTCGGGCCCCGTCCACCACCGGCTCGAGCGGGGGATCGACGGTACCGGTGGCTGCGTCCGCCGCCTCGGCGACGAGGACGTCGGCGGTGGGCTCGGCGAGCTCCCTGTCGGAGGCGAACGTCGGAATGGTGGCGTCGACGGCCCCGACGTACAGCGCGAGGCCGACCCCGACCGCGAAGACGGCGACGAGCGCCGCCAGCGGCTCGACCTGCCCCCTACCCGGCGAGGACGACATCGACGTCCTCCCAGGTCACGCGACGGACGGTCAGCCGGTCGATGGGCTCCCAGACCGGCTCGGCGGCCCGAGCGGCAGTCGCCACTCGCCCGAACGCCTCCGGTGAGTCGAAGTGCCGCTCCGGCGGGTCGCCCTCGAGGACCCGGCCGAGCCGATGGTCGCTGACCGCGGGCGTCACCGGCCCGTGGCCGATGGTGGCGTGTGCCGTCCCGCCCGGCCCGCGGAGTCCGAGGGTATCCTCGCTCATGCGGAGCGCCTCCGCCCCGGGAAGCGGGTGCTCGGCGACGGTCGGGTGCTGGCTCGCGGCGACGCGATCCACGGTGTTGGCGGCGCCGGTGGCGTCCGGCGGCGCTGCGGCCGGGATGGCGGTGGCGACGGCGAGCGCCGCCCCGCTGGCGACCGCGAGGCCGACCCAGACGTACCAGGCGTCGACGGGGGTGTCGAACATGGGGGGTCTGGCCGCGCTCTCGTTCATAAACCCCGGGACTCGGTCGGCGACTCTCACCCGGTTCGGGGTCCCGGACGAGGATCTCGGGGTCCCGTCAGAGCCCGCCGGTCAGGAGCCCGCTCGCGTGGAACGCCAGGAGGTAACTCGCGGTCGCCGCACACAGGGCACCGCCGACCCGGTAGCCCACGGTGGCGCGGTCGAACCCGCGGTCGAGCCCCGTCGCCAGCGCCGTGAGCACGACCGCCATGAGCAGGACGTAGACGCCGACCGCCAGTCCGAGCCCGGCGGTCGCAGGCGGACTCCCGTCGAGGGCGTCCGCCGTGCCGATGCCGTCGGCGAGGGCGACCGTCGCACCCCCCACGAGGGGGCCGAAGAACGCGGCGGTGTTCCCGAGCGTCGCAGTCACCCGCCCGAGGTCCCGCCTGGCGTCGCGCTCGACGCGACGGAGCGAGTCCAGGTGGTCCGCCGTCTCGGCGAGGGCGCGACCCGCCGGGGCTCCCGCGGCGGCCGCGACGCCGAGCAACCGCGCGGCGCTCTCCGCTCGCCGGCTCGGTACCGCCTCGAGGGCACCGTACTCGCCGACGAACGCGGTCTCCACGTCGACGCCGAGCTGCCGCTGCCGCCTCGCGGCCGCCTCGAAGACCTCCCGGCCGACGCCGTCGAGCTCGCGGGCGGCCTCGGCCACGGCACGTTCGACCGCCACGCCCGCGGAGACCCGCCTCCCGACCAGGTAGAGGGCGTCGGGGAGCACGGCCTCGAGCTCCGCCGTACGGTTCCGGACCTCGACCACGGGCCGACACCAGACGAGCAGCGCGACCCCGGTCCCGACGCCGACCGCCGCGAGGGGCCAGCACCACACGGGGAGGAACGCCATGGCAACTGCGAGTGCCGCCGTCGCCCCGGTCGCACCTGCGAGCAGTGCGGGTCCTCGGGTGTCGCCCACGAGCTCGCGATCCACTCGCGCTGGAGGGAACGCCACCGGTCGGTTCGCCAGCAGCCACATGCCCGCCCCGCAGAGCCCGATGGGCAACACGACGTCGTAGAGGAGGACGACGGCGGGCAGCGTTGCGTGCACCCCCGCCGCGGCCGCCGCCGGGAGCACGCCCACCAGTGCGAGCGGCAGGAGCACACCGAAGGCGTACACCGCCGTCACCGGTCCGGCGAGCGCGTCGGCGGCGTCGGCCGCCCGTTCGCGGGTCCCCTCGAGGATGGCGTCCATCG
>SLIW01000395.1 GCA_007135435.1 Natronomonas sp. | reverse complement strand
CGAGGGTGAGCTTCACTGGTCGGACGAACTGGCGGACCGCCTCGCGTGACCGAGCAGGGACGACCACCCCATTGCCGGGCGCGGCTGGGCCGGGTTGTGGGAGGCACGTCCGACGGACCGTGACCGCCGTCGAAAGACCGCCTACCGACCCCCTCGTGACATAACATCGAGACAATCAGATCGGGCACGATCGGTATCGGTATCGACCTAGACCAGGATCAACATCGACCACGACCGGGATCAGTATCGACCACGTCCGGGATTGTGTCGCCCACGACCGGGATCAGTATCGCCCACGACCCGCATCGTGTCGGGCACCACCGGGACCCTGGGATACGGCACGAACATGGTAGACCGTTGTACCGCAGGTCCTGCATGGATCGGACCGACCGGCGACGTTTGGTCACGGGCGTCGACCGATCGACCGGGGGCGGTGTCCCGATGGTGCTCCCGGCCAGACCACGGTCAGGCTGTCAAGATCACGATCAGGATGCCATTCCCCGCGCACAGCGGGGGTAACTTTAAGCCATCCGTCGGGGTAAATACCCACACCCGTCAGGTGGTGGGGAGATCTCTTCGGTGGCGTGGATTTCAGATCGAAACGTCGCTAATATTAAATACGCCCAGACACGTACTTACGTCCACGATCATGAAAACAAACCTGCTCGAGCGGACTGTCGCCGACGTTCTGGACGAGGCGCTCGCCGCCGCTGGCGACGAGCTCTACGTCGTCGATCCGATGGCCGGGACCATCGAGGACCTGGTAGAGGTGATGGGGGAGGGGACGCCGGACGTCCGGCTGCTCGCCTCCGCCGGCCCGCTGAAGACGGTCATGGACGACTTCATCGTCTCGAGCCGGGCGGCCGACCACGTCGAGGCCGGCCGCCTCGAGATCCGGACCCACGAGGACGGCGCGAACACGCTCCTCGTGACGGAGGACTCCGTCGTCGCCGTGGTGGATGCCGGCGACCGCGTCGCCGGGCTCGCGACCGACGACGAGGCGTTCGTCGACAGCGCCTACGAGCGGTTCTCCACCGCCTGGGATGAGGCCGATGCGTTCGACCTCCGGACACCGGCGATCTCGCGCGTCCGCGACTCGCTGTCGGACACGCTCGGCGACGCGACCGCGGACGACTTCGACGCCGTCCTCGGGTCACTCGAGACGGCCCGTGGTGACGGTGACGGCCTCGACGAGGTGACCATCTCGCTCCTGGTCGCCGCCAGGAACGAGGACCTCCTGTACGACATCTCCAAGTGGGGCGAGGACGTCGGTATCGCGTCGAAGGCGACCTTCTCGCGCACCAAGACGCGGATGGAGGAGATGGGGCTCATCGACACCGAGAAGGTGCCCATCGACGTCGGCAGGCCGCGCCTGCGGCTCAAGCTCGGCGACGAGCGGCTCCGGGACGCCGACAGCGGCCAGCTGGCCAGCGTCGCTCAGTCGATGCTCGCGGTCTGACCCCCTCCTCGGTACCGGCTCCTCTCGATCCGCTTCTGGTGCACCTCCGAGGCCCACCTCCGGTCGTCTCGTTCGGCCCCGAATCTAACGGAGGTCGCCGTCGTGCCGTTCTTCCATCGACCGGATCCGGCGCATGTCGACGCCGTCGCCGGGCGACGCGCCCCTGATCGGGGCTCCCTCACGCCTATCACCACCCTTTTCGAGGACCCCCTCGAACAGCGGGCATGTTCGAGATTCACCCACCGATCGTGCGGCAGCAGCGTCCGAGGACGCGTCATCGGCCTGACCGGGCCCGGGAGCGGTGCCAGCGTGGAGCAGAAGAACGCCCCACCTCCCCGGGTCAGTGACGTCCGTCGGCCTCCTCGAGGTGGGCGAGGGGAACACGCGGGCCCTCGAGGCGATACACGCAGCGCTGGAGGACACCACAGCCACGGCGACCGTCGTCGGGCACGACGACGCCGACCGGATGGACGTGACAGTCGCGGTGTGTCCGGTCTCCGCCGCGTACGACGAGCTCGTCTCGGCCTCGAGGGGATCGGACGCCCCGTTCGTTGTGGTCGAGCTCGGGGGCGTCGGTGGCATCGCCGTCGAGGGGGTCGACGCGTCTGTCTTCGGGGCGACACCCCGGTCGGCGTGTCCGGACTGCCTCCGTCGACGGGTCGAGGCGTCGGAACCGGAGACCGACGACGGCGAGTTCGACGCCCCGACCGCCAGGTTCGCCGGCGCGCTCGCTGGCCACGAGCTCGCGTCCATCGTCGAGGGCGAGCCATCGCAGATCCTCGGTGGCCTCCTGGAGGTTCCCCACGCCGCACGCCGCGTGTTGCCCGTCCCGTTCTGCTCCTGTGCGGGGTCGGGTGGCGGGGGGGAGGGGTTCGACCCCGCCCACGAGGAGCGGACGCTCGAGGAGTCGATCTCGCTGGCGGAGGTCGCGTTCGACGAGCGCGTGGGACCGATCTCGGCCGTCGGCGAGGTGGAGTCGTTCCCGGTACCCTACTACCTGGCGACGCTGGCGGGGACGCCGTTCTCCGACGCCGACGCGCCGGAGCACGCGGCCGGGGTCGGCCTCGACTGGGACCCGGCGTTCATGAAGGCGCTCGGGGAGGCGCTGGAGCGGTACAGCGCGGCCGTCTACCGGACCTCCTCCTTCGAGACGGAGCCGGACGCCCCGATCGAGCCGTCCCGGTTCGTCCAGCCGGACGAGACCCAGGAGGCGATCGAGTACTGGCACGAGGCGGTGCACCTCGACGGCGGCGACGTGGTCCAGCTCCCGGCGGAGCTGGTGGTGTTCCCCCCGCCCGAGCGTCGGATCCGCCCGGCGATCACCACGGGTCTCGGCCTGGGGAACGGCGGTGTCGACGCGCTGCTGTCGGGGCTCTACGAGGTGGTCGAGCGGGACGCCGCGATGCTCGCCTGGTACTCGACCTTCGAGCCCCTCGGGCTGGCGGTCGACGACGAGGGCTTCGAGACCCTCTCCGCGCGGGCGGCGAGCGAGGGGCTCGAGGCGACGGCGCTCCTCCTGACCCAGGACGTCGACGTCCCCGTCGTGGCGGCCTGCGTCCGGCGCGACGACGACTGGCCCCGGTTCGCCATCGGGTCGTCCGCGGACCTCGATCCGCGCGCGGCCGCCCGCGGAGCCCTCGAGGAGGCCATCCAGAACTGGCTGGAGCTGCGGCGGATGGGCCCCGACGCGGCCGCGGAGCAGGCGGGGGCGATCGGCGAGTACGCCGACCTCCCGGAGCGGGTCCGCGGGTTCGTCGAACCCGAGACGACGATCCCCGTCGAATCGGTCGGTCCACCGGACGTCCCGGCGGGCGCGGCGGAACTCGACCTCCTCGTCGAACGGGTGTCGGATGCCGGCCTGGACGCGTACGCGGCCCGTCTCACCCCGCGTGACGTCGAGGCGATCGGGTTCGAGGCGGTCCGGGTCGTCGTCCCCGAGGCACAACCGCTGTTCTCCGGTGACCCGTACTTCGGCTCGCGAGCCAGGGTCGTCCCCGGCGAGCTCGGCTTCGAGCCGCGACTCGAGCGGGCCTATCACCCGTTCCCGTGAGCCGCGCGATCCCGGATCTCGGGGGGTCGGCGACGCCCTCCGTTGCGGAGCACGGTGGCGAACAGGCGGCACGCGACCTCCTGTGACCCGTGTGCCGCACTCGCGCCAGGCGGGTCACAGACACCGTTTCAGTGCACGGGGATCCTGGCCGCGTTTTCGTATGTAAACGGTGGGTCCGTGGGCTTGGTTGGGACGTCTGACGTCGCCTCGTGGGCCGGTCGACGCGGGACTCGGCGGATTCGTGGAGACCGGTCCGTCGGGTGAGTTCCTCGACGGTCTCGAGGGCGGTCGGAGTCAGTGAGCGTCGGAGTCTGTGAGCATCGGAGCCAGTGCGAGTCGGTGGCGTGAGCGTCGGTGGTGGGAGCGTCGGTGGCGTGAGCGGGGGTTGCGGGAGCGTCGAGCGCGAACCAGGTCGCATCGAAGGGCGATCTCCCCAGCTCACATGTACATCCGGTCCTCGGCGGCGGCCTCCTCCGCCTGTGCCTCGAGGTGTGCCGCGAGCTCCTCGTACTGGCCGGCCACCGCCTCGGCGAACTCCTCGAGGGGCCCGACGTCAACGCCGAGGTCGTAGATCTCGTCGAGCGCCTCGATGAGGAGGAGGGCCGCGTCGACGTCGGGGACCTGCGCGTGGACGGGCGTCGTCAGGATACAGGTCTGGAGCGGTGAGTCGAGCGCCTGCTGCATGAGCTCGCCGTTGACCCCACCGAGGATGCCGCCGGACATCGGGGTCACGTCGACGTCCGCGAGTCGTGCGCGCTGGTAGTCCTCGCTCGCGACGTAGAACGCACGGTGGTCCTCCGGGCCGTGGGCGACGGGGACCCCCGACAGGACGACGACCTCCTCGACGTCGCTCCCGTGGGTGTGTTCGAGGATCGCGGCCCCGAACGCCTCGGCCGCGGGGAGGGGGATGACCAGCTCGCCGACGAGCAGCGACACGTCCAGGTCCGGCCGCGTGTACAGGCGGGTGTGTCGCCGTGGCGTCCCGTCCGAGAAGGGGGTGACGGCGGGGAGCTCGTCGACCGAGATGTGGCCCGTCTGCTCGAGGTCGAGCTCCCGCACGAGGTAGTCGACGGCGGTCAGTCCCGCGAGCCCGTACTCGGCGAATCCCGCGACCAGCGTCTCCGTCGACCCGTCGGACCGGACGTCGAACGTCGGGCGTCCTCGACTGCCGAACATACTCCACGATGAACGGCGACTGCCTTAGTTCTGGGTCACCACAGACGTCGTTCTACTCAGTTCGGTTCGGGTATCCGACGAGACGGTTCAGATGCGGGTCCGGCGGGCCGTTCCGCCGTCGATTCGAGGGGGAACCCTTTTTCGCTGGGCTGCAGAGAGGTGTGTATGGACGGATCGCTCCTGGTGCTCCAGGCGACGCCGACCCCCACGCCGACGCCGGGTCCGATCTTCGAGGAGGGTGATCCGGTCGACATGCCGGGGTTCGTCCCGGAGTTCATCCCGGTGTTCTTCTACCGCCTCTTCATCGCCGCCGTGGTCGTCGTCGCCTCGTACTACGCGGCGAGACTGGTCCGGCAGATGCTCGGCAGGCGGGTCGCCCGGCGGTTCAGACGACCGTCGGTCAGCCGGACCATCCTCCGGAGCATCCAGGTCCTGATCGTCCTCGGTGGCCTCCTGGTCGCCTTCGGATTCTTCGGCATCGGCTTCGGGAACGTGGCGCTGTCGGTGGGTGTCTTCTCGGCGGTCGTGGGGATCATCCTCGCACCGATCATCGGCAACGTCCTCAACGGCGTGTTCATCCTCTCCGAGCAGCCCTACGGGATCGGTGACATGATCGAGATCGAGGACACCGACACCCTGGGATTCGTCGAGGACATCACCCTCCTGTACACGAAGGTGTTCACCCTCGACAACACCTTCATCGTCCTCCCGAACGGGATGATGCGGGACCGGGACATCATCAACTACTCCGCGGAGGACACCAGGATCCGCCTCACGCTCGACATCGGGGTCACCTACGAGAGCGACATCGAGGTCGCCCGCCGACAGCTCGAGGCAGCCGCCAGGGAGGTCGAGGGCGTCATCAAGGGCGGGCCGGACATCCGCGTCGGGAGCGCCCGGTATCCCGCCTCCCCGCGGTGCTACATCAGGGAGTTCGGCGACAGCGAGGTGCTCCTGCGGTTGCGATACTGGGCGAGCGAACCCTACCGTCTGACGACGATCCGGTCGCGGGTGCTGACGAACACGTGGCGGCGGTTCAAGGAGCACGACATCGAGATCCCGTACCCGCACTCGCACATGGTGTTCGACGACACCAGCGGGGAGCTGCAGGTGGCGATGCGCGAGGCGACCGCCGCTGGTGCGGCACGGACCGGCGGGGCGACGACGCGGGTGCAAGAACCGGATGCCGAGTCACCCGGCGGCGTGGAGGGGGCCCCGGCGACGCGGGTCCACGACGGGGTCGAGGGAGGCCACGCGGACGAGTCCGACGGTGGCGTCGACGAGGCTCACGCGGACGAGTCCGACGGTGGCGTCGACGAGGCTCACGCGGAGGAACGGAACGGAGGCGGATCGGCGGACGACGGCGGGGACGACGACGTCAGCGACTCGCGGTGATCACCTGACAGTCGAGCTCGCGACGGAGGAACTCCTCGACGTCGGGCTCGTCGACCAGCCGGCGCACCGCGCGACGCCAGCGTCCAGCCTGCTTCTGTCCGATGACGACGAAGTCGGCTCCCTCACTGGCGACCTCGTCGAGGATGGTCTCCTCGACCAGGAAGCCCGACCGCACGACGTAGCTGACGTTCTCGAGGGGGCCGAACTCCCGCTCGACGGCCTGCTTGAGATCCGTCCGGGTGACGTTGCCGTCGTTCTGATAGAGGTTGACGTGGAAGACGGTCAGGTCCGCGTCGTGCTCTTCGGCGACGTCGATCGCCGTCCGCAGCGTGGCCAGGGAGTGCTTCGAGAGTGGATACCGGACTGGCACCACGACGAGCGTCATTGGCTGGTGGAGAGATGCCTGCCGCGTCAAAGTTCCGGTTGGCGATGGGGACCGTCCGTCGTCGCTTCCCCCCGGACCGTGTTCGACGGCGTGCTCGACCCGCTGGCGGTCGCTCACAGGCCGTTCCTCACGATCCGACCGTCACGTTCGGGTTCGATCCCCACCGTCCGGGCGTAGGCGGCGAGGACCTCGTACTGCACGTCCAGCGTCCGGAGGCGCTCCCGGTCGGTCAGCGTCGGGAACTCCTCGTCGGTGTAGAGGAGGAACTCCGAGGTGGCGAGCCGGTAGCGCGCCTCCGGGTCGACGGGCTCGCCGCCGACGTGTGCCTCGATGAGCTCGTCGTCCCCGTGGTCGTAGACGAGGTGGGCGCCGGAGACGTGCGCGTGCCACCAGTCCGCCTCGCCGAAGCCCGTCGTGTCCGCCGCCTCGCGGAACGTCTCGAGCAGGTCGGCTCCGGAGAGGTCGAGGACGACGACGGGCTCCTCGAACGGCACGAGGCTCACGAGGTCCGCCACGGTGACCGCGTCCGACAGCGCCGGGCCGGTCCGGATACCCCCACTGTTCTGCAGCGAGACCACGGGCGGGTCGGTCCCGAGTTCGCGCTCGGCGGCCCACCGGTAGGCGTCGGCGACGAAGTTGCCGACCCGGCTCTCGCCGCGGAACGCCTCGGTCTCGGACCTCCGGATCGGCTCGTCGACGCGACCGACCACCGTCCCGAGGCCGGTCTCGGCCAGTCGCTCGCGATAGCGGGCCGACAGTGGCTCGGAGATTGGCGCATCGGCGACGGGATGGCGGATGACCTCCCCGTCGGCCGCCGCGAGGTCGACCTCGAGGACGCAGTCGCCGCCGCTGCCCGGACGAGTCAGGATCGCGCCGCCGACGCGCTCGATTCGCTCGGTGTGGACGTGTCCGCCGAGGACGAGGTCGACGTCGCAGGCGGTCGCGAGGCGCTCGTCGCCCCTGCCGAGGTGCGAGAGGACGACGACGGTGTCGACGCCCCGGTCGTTCAGCGCGGCAACGGCCTGGCGGGTCTCCGCGATCGGATCGGTGAACCGGAGCGTCCCGGCCTCCGGGTTCGCGTTCGGCGTCGTCGGGTCGGTGACGCCGACGAACCCGACAGTGGCCTCCCCGGCGGACCTGATCGTCCAGGGCGAGACGTCGGCGAACCGGCCGTCACCGTCGTAGACGTTGGCACTGATCCACTCCTGGGGGGAGCGGTCGACGAGCTCGCGGAGCCGGTCGGGGCCGTAGTCGAAGTCGTGGTTACCGAACGTCGAGACCGTCGGGGAGATCGCCTCGAAGAGGTCGAGCGCCTGCTCGCCGCGGGTGACGAGCGGGAGGACGCCCGGGGCGACGTTGTCCCCGGTCCCGCAGACGAACGCCTCCGCCTCCCCACCGCGGAGGTCCCCGATGAGTCCGGCGATCCGACCGATCCGGTCGGGATCGTCGTGGGCGTTCTCGATGTCCGAGTAGTGGAGGAACCGCACGGATG
>SLIW01000407.1 GCA_007135435.1 Natronomonas sp. | reverse complement strand
GCCCTCCTCGACGAGTTCGCCATCTCGCTCGTAGATCTCCCGCGTCTGCGGTCGCTCGGCGATCCGGTCGGCCCGACGATCGAGCCAGGACGCCATCCCCGGACTGACCGGATAGCCCTCCCGTGCGAGCGATATCGCCGGGGCGAGGACCTCCGCGAGGTCCAGCCGGCCGTAGCGGTCGAGCCACAGCATCCAGCCGTCCCACGCGCCCGGCACGATCGACTGGTGCATGCCGTGGGTGTCCGCCCGCTCCCGGAAGTCCTCGACCGTGGCGTCGGACCCGACCGGCCCGACGCCGTCCACGCTGGTCACCGTCCCGGAATCCGAATCGTAGTAGAGCGCCCACGTTCCACCGCCCAGCGCCGACGAGAACCAGGGCTCGACCACGCTGAGGGCGCACGCGACGGCGACGGCGGCATCGGCCGCCGTCCCACCCGAATCGAGGACCTCGATACCCGCGTCTGTCGCGAGGTGGTGCTGGGAGACGACCGCGGCGGGACGGGGTTCGGTCGGTTCCCCGGCCCCTCCCCAGCGATCGAGTTCCCCGATCCCTCCCCCGCGCTCGTGTACCCCGGTCTGGCGGGCGATGCCGACCCCGGTGCTACCCAGGAGGAACGTTCGTCGATCGAGGGGTGGTACCATCGGACAGTGTACGGGAGTCAGGTGTAAAGCGGTTGGGGGGAGCCGATCACGCAGTCCCCTCCGTGGTGTATACGGCACTGTGAACCGACCCTCTCCACGGGGGCAGAGAGAGAGCGGTGGCGCCCGACGCGGGGGCCGACTGTCGGATGGAAAGCTTAAGGGCCGGACCGGCCCGACCCACGGGTAACTTCCTCTCTATGGCCGACCACGACTACGACCACACGGAGGTGGAGCGGCGCTGGCAGGAGGCGTGGGCGGACGCCGGGGCGTACCAAACGTCCGACGAGGCCACGGACCCGACCTACGTCCTCGGGATGTACCCCTACCCGTCCGGCGAGCTCCACATGGGCCACGTCCGCAACTACACCATCACGGACGCCTACGCCCGGTTCCGGCGGATGCGCGGCGACGAGGTGCTCCACCCGATGGGGTGGGACGCCTTCGGGCTGCCCGCCGAGAACGCCGCCAAGGAGCGCGACACGAACCCCGGCGACTGGACGTTCGAGTGCATCGAGCGGATGCGGAGCCAGATGGAGGCGATGGGGTTCGGCTACGACTGGGAGCGCGAGGTGACGACCTGCCGGCCGCGGTACTACCGGTGGAACCAGTGGCTCTTCCGGCGGTTCCACGAGGAGGGGCTGGCCGAGCGCCGCGACGCCGCGGTCAACTGGTGTCCCTCCTGTGAGACCGTCCTCGCCGACGAGCAGGTCGAGGGCGAGGCGGAGCTGTGCTGGCGCTGCGACACGCCCGTCGAGACGCGCGAGCTGGAGCAGTGGTTCCTGAAGATCACCGAGTACGCCGACGAGCTGCTCGAGGTCATCGACGACCTGGAGGGGTGGCCCGACTCCGTCAGGCAGATGCAGCGCAACTGGATCGGTCGCCAGGAGGGCTCCCGAGTCGAGTTCTCCATCGAGGGCCACGGCTCCGTCGAGGCGTTCACGACCCGGCTGGACACCATCTACGGGGCGACCTTCTTCGCGCTGGCGCCCGACCACCCCGTCAGCCAGGAGCTGGCCGCGGAGGACCCCGCGGTCCGCCGGTTCGTCGAGGAGGAGGCCGACCCGGAGGGCGACGAGCCCAACGGCGTCGCGACCGGACTGACGGCGACCAACCCCGCCACGGGCGAGGAACTGCCCGTCTTCGTGGCGGACTTCGTGCTCTCGGAGGTCGGGACCGGCGCGCTCTACGGCGTCCCGGCGCACGACGACCGTGACCACGCGTTCGCGACGAAGATGGGCGTCGACATCGTCCCGGTCGTCGCCCCCGAGCCCGACGACTGGGACGGCGAGACCGTCCCCCCGACCCCCGACGTCCAGGACGCCGCCTACACCGAGGACGGGATCGTCGTCGACTCCGGCGACTACACGGGGCTGCGGAGCGCGGAGGCCCGCGAGCGCCTCACCGAGGACATCCCCAGCGCCGCGTTCGAGACCGTCTACCGGCTGCGGGACTGGGGCATCTCCCGGCAGCGCTACTGGGGGACGCCCATCCCGGTCGTCCACTGCGAGGCCTGCGGGCCGGTGCTGGTCCCCGAGGAGGACCTGCCGGTCGAGCTGCCCGAGTTCATCCACACCACCGGCAACCCCCTGGACGAGGCGGACGAGTGGAAGCGGACGACGTGTCCGGACTGCGGCGGGGACGCCACCCGCGAGACGGACACGATGGACACCTTCGTCGACTCCTCGTGGTACTTCCTGCGGTACGTCTCGCCCGACCTGGTGGACGCCCCGTTCGACGTCGACCGCGCCAACGACTGGATGCCGGTCGACCAGTACGTCGGCGGCATCGAGCACGCCGTCATGCACCTGCTGTACGCGCGGTTCTTCACGAAGGTGCTGGCCGACCACGAGGGCCTGGAGGACCGCGAGCCGTTCGTCAACCTGCTCGCCCAGGGGATGGTCCAGCTCGAGGGCGAGAAGATGTCGAAGTCGAAGGGCAACGTGGTCTCCCCGCAGGCGATCGTCGCCGAGTACGGCGCCGACACCGCCCGGCTGTTCATGATGCAGGCGGCCCAGCCCGAGCGCGACTTCGACTGGTCCGACGAGGGCGTCCGGTCCGCGTACGCCTTCCTTGGCCGACTGCTCGAGACCGTTCAGACGTTCGCCGCGGGCGACGTCGAGCGCGAGGCGCATCGTGCCTCGGACGGGGCGAGCGCTGAAAACCCAAGCACCGGACCGGACGCCGTGGCCGGCTACGTCGAGAGCGAGATCGACGCCGCCGTCGCGATCGCCACCGAGGAGTACGACGACCTGACGTTCAACACCGCGCTGCGGGAGGCCCAGGACCTCGTCGCGACCCTCCGGCAGTACCGCGACTACACGGCGGTCGACCCCGAGGTGTTCGAGCGCGGGCTCGCGACGGCGCTGAAGCTGCTGGCGCCGGTCACCCCGCACGTCTGCGAGGAGCTGTGGGAGGCGCTGGGATACGAGGGGTTCGTCGTGGACGCGGAGTGGCCGGAGCCGGCCGCCGACCGCGAGACGGCCGAGATGCGCCGACGGCTCGTCGAGAACACCCGCGAGGACGTCCGTCAGATCGTCGATGTCGCCGGTATCGACGACCCCGCCCGGATCGACATCGTGGTCACGCCCGCCTGGAAGCACCGGGCGCTGTCCATCGCGATCGACAGCGACGCGCCGAACCTGATCGGCGAGCTGATGGGCCACGACGAGATCAGGCGACACGGCGACGCCGCGGCCGACTACGGGCAGGACCTGCAGGCGGAACGCGAGGCCCTCCGGGAGGCGCTCGACCCCGAGGCCGAGCACGAGGCCCTGGAGGCCGCCGCGTGGCTCGTCGAGCGCGAGTTCGACGCCGAGGTGCGCGTGCTGTCGGCCGACGAGACCGACGAGGACGTCGTCCGGAAGGCGGAACCCGGACGGCCGGCCATCGACATCGAGGAGTAGGAGCCGGGATCGGCCCGATGCGGGGCGTGGCGAGCAGGTGATCGAGACGAGATCCCCTCAGTCGATCGAGACGAGCCCGTCGTCGAGGAGGTCCAGCAACACGTCCCGCGCGTGGCCGTCCGCGGAGACGCCCTCGTAGACGCGGTGGACCTCGCCGTCGACGATCACGACGGTGGTCCGCTCGGCTCGCCCGCCGTGGTCGCGGGGGACGCCGAACGCCTCGCAGACCTCGCCGTCGGGGTCCGCGAGGAGGTCGTACTCGACGCCGTGCTCGTCGGCGAACGCGCGGTGGGAGTCGACGTCGTCCGTCGAGACCCCGTAGACCGCCACGTCGGCCTCCTCGTAGACCTCCGCCTCGAGGGTGAACTGGTCCGCCTGGGTCGCACAGCCGGGCGTGCCGTCCTCGACGTAGAAGTACACCACGGTGGGGCCCTCGAGGTCGGGCGCGACCAGCTCGCCGTGCTGGTTCGGGGCCTGGACCTCGGGGGCGGGATCGCCTGGGTCGACCATGGCGGGGGATACGGCCGAGTCCACCTTATATTCGCGTCCACGGGGCCGTTCTTCCGCCGGCCGGTCCACCCCATCGGGCTCTCCGATGACCTCTGAAAAGACGTCGGGGAGGCTCGTCTGAGAGCGGACCGGACGGTTCCGGAAGGGGCTGACCTGACCGACCGCCGATGATTTATTGGCCTTCGAGACGAACCACGCGGTGTCATGTGTCACTGCTTCGAGTCCCTCGCCGATCTGACCGCCGAGGAGCGCGAGGAAATTCTTGCCGAACACGACATCGACGAGCTCCGGGCAGAGTACCCGGACGAGGAACTGGCGACGCTCGGCGTCGACGCCTGAGGGACCGGTCACGACCAACCCTCCCCCAGTCGATCCGCGGACAGCCACCGGAGGGCAGAGCCGTTCGGGCCGCAGTCAGTCCCCGACGAGTCGTTCCTTCTCCCGCCGCGAGAGGGCCTTGATCTCGTACTCGCGGCGCATGGCGGCGGATCGCGAGCGGAAGGTCTCGGTGTAGACGAGCTCGACGGGCGTCCGCGGGCGGGTGTACTTCGCGCCGTCGCCGTCGTCGTGCTCGCGGACGCGTCGCTCGACGTCGGTGGTGTATCCGGTGTACAGCGTCCCGTCGGCGCACTCGAGGACGTACACGTGGTGGCGTTCGGTCGTCGTCATCCGCAGAACGAGGGCACCCTGTGTTTGGAACACAGTTCCACGGCCGCGCGGCCGTTACTCGTGTGCGCGCTCCCTCGAGACCTCGGCGATCCCGGCGTTCGCGGAGCAGTTCGGACACGCGTAAACCTGCCCGCCCTCGTCCGCGAACACCCGGGCGAACCGATCCGAGACGTGCGCGTCACAGTGGTCACACCTGGGCATTCTGGCCGCCGACGCGGGTATTCCCTGTCGGCGACTGGGGTTGGTACCGGAGGCACAAATACCCTCGGGAGTAATTCACAACTGACTCCACACCGGGTTCAGCCGGGTGCGTTCTCCGTCGGTATCGCCGACGAAAGCGACCGACGGATACCGACGACTGATACCGACGACGGGTGCGTGTGACCGGCGGGCGCGTACGATCGGTGGGTGCGTGCGACTGGCGGGCGCGTACGATCGGTGGATGGGTGCGACTGGCGGGTGCAAGCGACCGGCCCGGCCGGGTTCGCCCCGGATGGATCCTCACGCCAGGTCATCACCGTCGGATGCCTCGTCCCGGTCCGGCCCCACCTGGCCGTCACCCCGGGCCTCGGAGATGGCGCGGGCGACGAGGCCGACCTGTGCCCCGGCGGCGAACCCCGCGTCGACGTTCACGACCGCGATGGGCGTACACGACTGGAGCATGCCCGCGAGCGCGGCCTCGCCGTCGCCGCCGTGGCCGTACCCCGTCGACGTCGGGAGCCCGACGACCGGGACGTCCACGAGCCCGGCGACGACCGTCGGGAGGGCGCCCTCCCGCCCGGCGGCCACGACCAGCGCGTCCGTCCCTCGGAGGGCCTCCAGCTGATCGAGGAGACGGGGGAGCCCCGCGACCCCGACGTCGTCGGTGCGCTCGACCCGGGCGCCCATCTCCCGCGCGACGACGGCCGCCTCGTTGGCGGCGGGTGCGTCGGCCGTCCCCGCCGTGACCACGCCCACGGTGGCGTCGAGCGACGGCGGTTCGTACCCCGGCGCGTGGACCACGAGCGTCCCGGCCCGCTCGTCCCGCTCGACGGAGGCGTCCGGCCACGCGTCGTCGAGATGGCGGCGACAGGCGTCGACGGCGTCGCCGTCGGCCCGGGTGACCAGCGCCCGGCCGGTGGTCTCGACGGCCGCCTCGGCCATCGCCGCCGTCTCCTCCGGCGTCTTCCCCGCTGCCAGGATCGCCTCGGGGACCCCCGAGCGGGCCTCCCGAGCGGCGTCGAACCGGCCCGCCTCCGAGCGGACGTAGCCGCGGAGTTCGGCCTCCGCCGCCGCCGGGGAGCACTCCCCCGCCGCGACGGCCTCGAGTAGCTCTCGCATACGACGGGGTTCGTGCCGGCGACTACGAACCTGTCGCCTCCCGGAGCGGAGGGACCACGCCGAGGATTCCCGATCGCCGACGACGTCCCGCCGGCGACCAGGTGTCGTCACTGGAGCATCCTGTGGAACCCAGCTGAGGGAGCGGGACTCGCCCGGGATCGGCCACAGCTCCAGGGGCCGCCGTGGACGGCGCGCGAGAGCGCGCGCGAGTCCCGGAGACGGGGGTCTCAGGGCCTCTTCGGCCGAATCGCAACGGTATCTGGCCACAAAAGATAAATAACCGTCGGTCCAACCACTGGTTTCGCACAGGTGGACCACCCGTAAACCGGCGATAGAAGCGGCGAAACCGCCCTCTTTTGGGAAATTATATAAGGGGGCCGAAAAAACGACCGTCTTGTATGGCAGACCTGATCGTCAAAGCCGCAGTGAAGGAAGCGCTCGATGACATGAACGTCGCCTCGGACTTCTACGACGCCCTGGACGACGAGGTTTCGGACCTCCTCAACGACGCCGCTCGTCGAGCCGAGTCCAACGACCGGAAGACGGTCCAGCCCCGCGACCTGTAAGGTCGCCCACCTCCTACGTATTTCTCCGATCGCCCAGCGGCGGCACCGTCGCTCCGGCGACCGCCGTGCGGATCGGCCCGTTCCCACGACGTCTCCCACCCAGCGACACTGCCAACCAGCGACACTGCCACCCACCCCACGGACTGAGTCGCTCGGCCGCCACCACCCACACAGCTTCTCCCCCTATACGGCCGCTCCCTCCTACACCGCCGCTCCCCCCACGCCACCGCTCCCCCACGCCGCCGCCTTCGTGGAAGCTATCAGTCTCGCCGCCGTAGTCCGGACGAACCCTTGGGACCGTCGATGCGCCTCCGACAGTTGCCGCGAGCCGACCTCCAGGAGCCGGTGGCGTGGGTCCGCGAACGTCCCCGTGCGGCGGAGGAGCTGGCGCTCGACCTGCTCGGGTTCGACACGCAGAACCCGCCCGGGCACACCGGGGACGTCGTCGACTGGATCGAGGCTCGGGCCGAGTCGTGGGGGATCGACTCCCGGCGGATCGTCTCGGATCCGGACAAACCCAACGTGGTGCTCACGATCCCCGGCACGGGCGACCGGACCATCCTCTTCAACGGCCACCTCGACACGGTCCCCCACCACCGCGGCCGGTGGACGTACGACCCGCTCGGCGAACGCGTCGGCGACCGGATCTACGGGCGCGGCGCCGAGGACATGAAGGGCCCCATCGCGTCGCTGCTCCTCGCCGCCCGGGCCGTCGCCGAGACCGACACGACCCCGCCGGAGACCCTCGAGTTCGCGTTCGTCGCCGACGAGGAGACCGACGCGAGACACGGCACGGAGACCCTCCTGGCGCGAGGCGTCGACCCGGACGCCTGCGTCGTCTGCGAGACCACCTCCGTGGTCGACCTTCCCTCGGTCACGGTCGCCGAGCGCGGGCGGGTGTGGGTGACCCTGGAGGCGGCCGGCAGGGCGGCCCACGGCTCGCGGCCGATGTTCGGCGTCAACGCCATCGACCGGCTGGTCGACGCCATCGACGACTGTCGCCGCACACTGGAGGCGTATCGCCACCCGATCGACCCCGGTCTCGAGGACGTCCTGGAGGAGTCCGTCCGCTTCTACGCGCCAGCCGTGGGCGAAGCGACCGCGAGGAGGATGTTCGAGCGGCCGACGGTCAACCTAGGGACAATCGCCGGCGGCGAGGCCGCCAACAGCGTGCCCGACCGGGCCGTCGCCGAGCTCGACGTGCGAATCCTCCCGGGCGTGGCGACCGGGGATGTGCTCTCGGTCGCCCGAGAGACCCTCGCGGGTCACGAGGGCGTCGCCATCCAGCGGGTCGACCCCGCCGCCGGCACCCACGAGGCGCCCGACAGCCCTGTCGTCGGTCCCGCCGTCGAGGCGGCCCGACGGATC